>JACRBX010000324.1 GCA_016219225.1 Deltaproteobacteria bacterium | reverse complement strand
CATACCGCCCTGATCGCCGGTCGTATTCGATACCATACAGGAGATTATACCAAGTTGTCGAGACATGTGGGAAACGGCAGCGTGCGTCGACAATTCAAGGAGGCCTGAGATTAGATAAGGAAAGCGCGATAGATGATCCCATCCGTTCTATCCAATCAGGTCCGAAAAGGCATTGAAGATTTTCTAAAGACAAACTTTCCTGTTTCCACTTTTCGCGGTTGTCCAATCAGGAGATTCCCTTTCTCGATATTTTACTCAATTGAAGAATTAGCTAAATTGATATTTAAAAAATTCCAGCAAAGCGTCAAAAATATTAATTATAATAAATTCAATTAGTTTACCCATACTATCCCTCTTAAATGGCGCCGGGGAGACCCAATGGAATAAATACCTTTTGACTTTATGAATTAAAAGCCTATCTTAAATGAATAAGCCTATCAGAATTTGAGTTTCAAACAGGATGCGAAAATCTATATCCAACCCTCTCGTTCGTATTCGGACCGGAGGGTTTTTTTTGGGGTGAATACCTGAAACGGGAACTTCACAAGTCAATAATTTAAAAAAGATGAGGCAAAAAAAATGGACTACAAAAAAGGCGAAATGGTAAAACACCCCGGCATGCCGGAATGGGGGCTGGGAAAAGTTTTGGAGGACAGCCGGGATTACAAGGTCCGCATATTCTTCACCGGGGATGGCTGGAAGACCCTGTCATTAAAACATGTCGAGCCGGTAAAAATTTCCGGGAAAGAAGCCAGACACCCGATATTGGATCATTTATGGGCTAAAGAAGGCGGGGGGAGCAAGTACCAACGCTTCGAAACCTCAAAAGAAATGTTTTTAAAGGACTATCCCGATGGATTTTATGATCCAGCCTACCTGAAGGGTGAAAGAAATCATAAGGTAGCGGCTCATGAACTGGCTCTGAGTTTAATAGGCCCCGAGCAACTGAAGGCCTTGTTAAGTCAAAAGGATTATGAAGAAATATCCAAACGGGCACTGAAGGTAGTGACCGCCACCAATCTGATATCTCCCAACGAAAAATTGGCGTTAAAAAATGGTCTTAAAGATCCGGAAAGCAGGGAGTTATTCTCCGAAAACCTTTATCAACTGTTATATGGAAAAGAGGATGTAAAGGATCGGTTTATTGCGTTTGCCCGAGCCTTGGAGGCAATCAAGGCGGCCAAGTGGACCACCCTGTCCTATTTTCTGTTCATTGTCTTCCCCGAAAAATATATTTTTATTAAACCGATCGTCACTGAACCGGCCGCGGAGATATCCGCCTTCGAAATAAATTATCGCCCGGATTTGAATTGGCGAACCTATAAGTCCGTTCTGGATTTCTCTGAATACTTCTGGTCTGAGCTGAAGGATCTCAAACCAAGGGATATGATCGACATCCAATCGTTCATGTGGCGCATTGGACCGAACAAATAACTATTTGGAACGCTAAGACGATTCACTGCCAGGGCTTCAATAAAAAAGTGGGGGAGAATTGGACATTCTCCCCCACTTTTTTTTATGGATTAACTAATGGCTACAGGGCCGTTACATTGACGGCGGCCGGGCCTTTTTTGCCCTGCTCGATATCAAAGCTTACCCGCTGGCCTTCTTCCAAGGTTCTAAATCCCGCCATACTGATGGCTGAATGGTGGATAAAAACATCTTTATCCTGACCGTCCACCTCAATAAAGCCAAAACCTTTGTTCTCATTGAACCACTTTACACGTCCTTCTGGCATAGTCCTATTCCTCTCTTGAATTATTTCTCAAGTTGGGATACGACTTGCCTAAAAAAAAGGCATCGAAAATAAATCCTCCGATGCCTGTACTCATCGAATTGTTCACCAACTTCGACCGTTATTCACACCGTACGGGGTCAATAACGGATTTCTTATTAAGAAAGATAAGACTATTATTTTGAAAAGTCAAGTTTTTTCGCCGGCCAAGCGCCCCATTCCCCATGGCCGAATCCAACCCGGAAAAATCCTAAGAGGATTAAAACAATCCCATAGCCTGACAATATCCACCGGTCCAGCCCTGTCCATAGGAGTTCCTGAAGACCGGTAATCAATACAGCCCCGAGTAAGGGCCCCCACCAGTGTTTCCCTCCACCTATCAGGGCCATAACCACCACCGGCATGGCCACCGATAACCCAAAGGCCGAGGCCGGTCCTATATAACCGGATTGACGGATGTAAATGCCTCCGGCCAGGAAAGCGATGGCAGCGCCCAAAACATAGGCCTGAACCTTGGCGGAAAAGACCGGAATTCCAATGGACTCGGCCGTTCGTTCATCTTCCTGAAGCATCTTCAATCTGAATCCCAATCTTTTGTTGTTCACTATCCCGTTAGCCCCCAAGGAAAGGCCGGCCAGGGCCAGGGATAGCCAGTAGCATTCCAGATTATGGTCACTCAAAGGGAGGGAAAGCCCTTCCAGACCTCCGGAGAGAAAAATAAGTTTTCCAGCCAATTCTTCCAAAAGGATAAGAATTCCCAGGCTGGCCACGGAAAAATAAAACCCTTGGAGGCGAAAGAGGGGCAAAGCCAGTAAACCGGCTACCGGTAAGAACAAGAACAGACCGACCAGCAGGCTGATGAGAAAGGGATATCCGTTTAATATAAGAATGGCCGCCCCGTAGCCCCCCAATCCGAAAAAAGCCATATATCCCAAATTCAGATAGCCACCGAAGCCCCAAAGCAGGTTGATTCCTCCGGTCAGACTGACATTAATCAGGAGGGTAAAGACCAAGGTGATCCAGTAATGGGAAAAGACCACCGGAAAAATCATAAAGGGAATGGCACAAATCCCTAAGGCCATTGGTTGGATATTTTTCATTGAGAACGCTTCAATCCTTCGGGGAAAATAAACACCAGACTCAGATAGGTCATTACGGGTAGCAAAATCCCCCACTGGGCCTCCCAAAGGGCAATGCCTAATGATTCCAGTATCCCCCAGGAAAAGCCGGCAACGATAGACCGGAGGATATGGCCTGGTCCGACCACCATAACCATCAGTATGGACATAATGGTTATTTTTAGACCCATAAAGGGTGTAACAGGAAACAAAAGGATCCAGAACACCCCGGCCAATCCGGCCGCGGCCAAACTCAGGGATCCGGCCCAGGCCCTGGTACTCTGCATCGGGATGCCTATGAATAAGGCCCCTTCCGGATCCTGGGGAACGGCCCGCAGGGATCGGCCCAGGTCCGTCCGGAAGAGGAAAAAAATCAGAAAAAGGAAAACAGCGAATAAAACGGAACATAAAATCAAGGCCAGGGGGGAAAAGACCAGTCCTTTCCAGTGCCAGGATAAAAATCCGGCAGACAGTCCGATTAAGGGGTGGACCAGGATGGAGGCGGAGGCTTCTTCCAGGACAAAAGCCAGCCCGAGAGTGATCAATAAGAAGGCCACGAAGGCCTCGGCGGGTTCCCGCTTATACCAGGAAGGCCTCCACAAAGAACCCAGGCCCCTGCCCAATCCGCCGAAAAGCACCGGGACTAACAAAATACTCCACAGGGGCGAGAGGCCAAAAGCAGCCGACAGACCATAGCCGGTCAAAGCACCCAGGATCAGAAAGGATCCGTGGGCCAGATTCATGACCCCTAACAGCCCCAGGTTCAGGGACATCCCCAGGGACAGGAGGCCGTAGATCCCGCCCAACAGGATCCCGCCAAGGGCGATCTGGATGATAAGTGCGTAATCCATTTTTTTTTTAACTTACCTTCTCTTTTGGGGCAGGTTCGGATAGCGATGGGTTCCGGTGGCGATCTCTTTCGGCCAGAGGATTTGGTATCGCCCATCCTGGATCTGGCTGGGATAGGTATTGATCTGTCCCAGGCCCGTGGCGTTAAAGCGGTTGGGCCCCCCCAGGGTCCGGAAAGAATGGGTCTTCAGGGTTTCCATTAACTGGCCGGCCTCCAGGGATGGAGTCTGTTCCAGGGTTTGTTCCACAATTTCCAGGGCCATCATATAAGCCGGGGCCCAGGGATAGTCATCCCTATCGATCCGGGCCTTGGCCAGAATTTCCAAAAACCGGGAGGCTGAACCCCCTTTCATCTCCGGCACCCAATAGGATTGGCCGGTAATCCCTTCGGCCTCCAGGCCCAGGTACTTTTTAAAGACCCCACTATGATGGGTGACATGGAACTCCCTGGGGGATAATCCGAATTCCCTGGCCTGCCGCATAAACAAAGAGGCCAAAGGAATGTTGGCCGAACAGAAGATGATATCCGGGTCTGATTTTTGAAGCTTGTTCAGCATGGCTGTGAAATTACGGGTGTCGGCCGGAACGATGTCTGCGGTGAGGGTTTTTATCCCGGCCTTTTCAGCCAGAAGCCTGGCCCCTTCATAGACACTTAAAGGATGGAGGGTTTCTTCAACGACAAAAGAAACGGTTTTGGCCTTTTTCCCGGCTTGAAGCATTTCCCAGTAACGATAGGTATAACGGGGGGCTTCATCGAGCAGCCCCACCAGCCATTGAAAGCCGCGCTGGTAGATTTTAGGGGAATTGGCGCAAATGGCCAACAGGGGAATCCGCTCCTTTTCGGACAGGGAGCTGATGGCAAAGGTCAGGGAACTGCTATAAGGCCCCAGAAGCAGATGCACCTTATCCTCCGTGATCAGACGCTGATAAAAACGTCGGGCCGTGGCCTCATCGCTCTGATCATCATAGACAATCATTTTAACCGGCACCCGTCTATTGCTTTTTTTAAGATAGAGTCCACCCTGTTCATTGATCATTTCCGCCCAGGCCGTCAATATTTTCTTGAAAGGCCCGACCTCCAGGGCGAATTTACCGGTAGCCGAGACTGTGGCCCCGACACGGATTTCATGGATATTGGCGTAAGACGGTTGAGCGATACAACCTAACAGCCAGGCAATCAGTAAAACAAACCCTGTTTTTATTTTTGGCATGGGATCCCTCCTTTAGTCGCTTAGTAAATTAACATCGACAAAGCTTTGTCGATCAGGTGAGCAGTGCCCCTCTATCCGTCATTCCGGCAAGATTTAAAGCCTGTCCCCGAATGTCTAAATCGGGGAGCGGAATCCAGGGACTTTGATTTGCATTTTCTTAAAAAACCTGGATTCCCGATAAAGACATTCGGGAATGACGAAAAAGGGGTGCTACAGTGTTAAGTCAAGTGACCCGTCAGGTGACCCGCTTCCGGGCAACTCCAGGACGAGGCATCGATTCTTACCCAATAAAAAAGGCCACCCTTTGAGTCTGGATGGCCTTGGCCTGAACATTACTCTGTTTCGCTTTGCTTTAAAATGTAATGGTCTTTTTACGGCATGGTCGGTAAAAAATCAATAAAAATTTTTTTAAAGTGCGCCCCTTGGGGGTCGGGAGTAAGAAGGCCGGGAAAACCGGTCGAATGGATCACCCTCAGGAGAGAAGACGGGAGAAAAGCTTATTGATGTATTTGAAATAATAATCGCTATTATCTACTCCAAAAACCCAGAGATCGTAAACTCTTTCATAGGCAATGGAATGACGGTCGGCATATTCAATAGGAAATAACAAAACAGGAATCATGCGACGATCATCATAGAGGCTCAACTGCGACAAGGCCCTTAAAAAAACCTCAAAAGGAAAATCTTCGGGTTCCAAGACAAACAATGACAGGCTGTTGGTCAATTCGGATAAGTTTAAACCGATATCGGTTTTGATTAAACTGATTATCGCTTTGACCTGGCCCTTTTTCTTTATGGACAATAGACGGCGTTCACGTTTAAAGCCGACCCGGTGATAATTATCGGTTAACCGATTATTATCTAAAATCTCCGGATATAAGTCCAGAGCCTGGATCATCTGTCCGCCGGAGGTATGATTGTAAAAATGGGCCAGCTCTTCCAGGTCTTCCTGGCCGGTCGCCGTCAAAACCCAGGGCTCCGGGAGTTTGCCCTCTTGAGAGCTGAGGACCATCGGGTAGGAGATATAGGCAAAACGATCCAAAGAACAAATGCTGGGGTCCTTCAAGGTTCTTGCCGCTCCCCCGAAAACCAGGTTTGGAAACTTATTATCAGGCCGGAAATAGCAGATAATATTATCCATCTGGGAAGATTCGAAGTAGTGGGAATCGATGATATAGCGTTCAATTTGCTGCAACAGGGTCAAAGCCACTCTTTTGTGCCTGGAACTGGGAGTCGCTGCAAAGTGATGGAGCATCCAGGTCGTTTCGTAAACATGAAGCATCGAAATATGTCCCAGGATGGCCCCTCTCTCCTGATAAGTAATATGCCTTTCTATTTCATTGGGGTTATTATAAATTCTTTCATAGAGTTTTTTGAAATCTTCTTTTTTTTGTTGAATATAATGATATTTTTGAGGATAGATAAATCCGGACTGAAAAAAAAATTGCCACAGGGATTCCAATTCAATAGTCCCGCAAATATCCAAATTATTATTCATGGATTTATTAACCAGATTGGTTAATTTAATATAGTCCCCGTTGGACATATTTAAAATAGTGAAGCCGCATTTAACAATATTTTCATCCACCCTGTTTTTATAAATAACCTGGGCTTTGCAGGAAAGGGTAATCGTATTGGCCAGCTCGATTTGAATGTCGGGGATAATCATTCCCGGCAGGAGCGTGGAGGATTCCTCTTCTTCTTCCACGGAGAAACCGGAGGT
>JACRBX010000323.1 GCA_016219225.1 Deltaproteobacteria bacterium | reverse complement strand
GATGCCGTAGATCCCCCGTGGGCCCTCCTGTCCGAAGTAAATTTTGTTAAGGTACATTTCAAGGATCTGATCTTTTGAGTAGCGCAACTCAAAAAAGAGGGCCAGTTCCGCTTCGCGCAGTTTGCGCCAGAGGGTCTTTTTCGGGGAAAGGAAGAAGTTCTTCGCCAGTTGTTGTGTGAGGGTGGAGCCGCCCTGAACGAACCGATGCTCCTTGAGGTTGGTCGACAAGGCCCGGACGATGCCGATGACATCGATCCCGATATGGGAGTAAAAGCGTGCGTCTTCAGAGGCGATCACCGCCTTCTGGAGAAAAGGAGAAATGGCGGAAAGGGCAACCGGGCGCCGGGATTCCATCTTCGGGCCCATGATCCGGCCGATCTCCTCCGGTTCCAGGCGGACCGAGTCGAGTTGCTCCCCGGCCGCGGAGGTAATGGACACCACCCGCCCGTCGCGAACCCCGATGGCCGCGAGGCCGCTCTGACGGGAGGACTTCCCGGTTCCGGCGTCACGGGGGAAAATCCGGATTTTCCCCTGCTCTTCGGAGTACGTCCCGGCAATCGGCGGCCTTCCCGTGACTTTCTTGTAAGCCAGTCTACGCAGCCGCTCGGCAAAGTGCAGGTTCCCCAGATGGTCCCCCTTACGGATTTCCGTGGGGCGGCCGTAAAGGATAGAAGGGGCTTCCCAGTCCCCTCCGGCAACCCCGCGGCCTACCTTGAAGTACAGATAGCCCAGGTGGGCCAGCAAGGCCGCTGCGAGGGCCAGAAAGAGATATCGTCGGATCAAAGCGTCCTTCTTGCGGCTTCTGAGAACGACCGGGAAGCCGCCATCGCGACGTTGATGGCGGATTTCCTGAAGCTGTCTTCGAGATCTAAGAGCCTGTTATTTTCCTGAGTCATCTCGAACTCCTAAGATTTATGCTCCCAAATTGGCTCCAATAATTGTGAACCAATTGTACTGGCAGGCATTTCTTTTTATTGGACAGGTATAATCGGGATTTATGACAGGTGAAAATACTTGCAGCGATTATTCGTCGGCTGCATGCAGCATTGAATTGTTAATTTAGATAATATCAGGAAGTTTATGTATGGTCAATAGTAGTGCCCAGGACTTTTTCGCCATTCCTATGTCCCTGTTATTACACCGTTTACTTTTTATAACTGGGGAAAGTTTATTGGGGTCTGCCTGGATCTGTGATTAAAATAGAAACTAAGCAGTCATGCTGGCCTCAAGCCAGCGCCTCGAAGGATGAAAATTTTGTTTAGGCTATAGGTTATGGGCAATAGGCAATGGGCGAGGTACCGGATTCAAGGTTTTTCCATTGAAACTTGAACCTTGCATCTTGCAACTCTATTCTTTAACTGACCCCCGCCCCCTGATCCCTGACCCCTGAAGGCATTTTCGAACTAAACCGGTCCCACCCCGGCCTGTTCGGCAATCTTTAAAATCCGCTCGGCCATAGCCACATGGAGGTTCTCCACCATTTTGCCGTCCAATTGGATGACGCCTTTCCCTTCTCTCCGGGCCGCCTGAAAGGCCTCGATCACCCTTTGAGCATAATCTATCTCTTCCCGGGTGGGTGTGAAAATTCGATTGACCACTTCGATCTGACCGGGATGAATCAAGGCCTTCCCGTCATACCCCATGGCTTTAGCCTGCAGGGCATGCCTTTCCAGTCCCTCCGTATCCTTGATATCGAAGTAAGGGGTATCCAGGGCATCGATCCCGGCAATCCGAGCGGCCAGGAGAATACGCATCATGGGGTATAAGAGTTCCAAGCGGTCGGCCGTGATCTTCCCCCGGGTTTCACGGGTGAAATCGGCCGCACCAAATAATAAGCCCCTCATCCTGGGACAGGCCAGGGCAATAGATTCGATATTGATGACCCCCCAGGGAGATTCAATCAAGGCAATCAGCCCTATGTTACCGGCAACAAGGCCTTCTTTCTCTTCCACCTCGGCGATCAACCGGTCATAGGCTTTTATATCCTCGGCCCTATCCACTTTGGGCACCAGGATAGTATCCGGGTTCCCCCGGACAACGCCTTCAATATCTTCCCGGCCATACATGGTTGAAAGGGCATTGATGCGCACCACCTTTTCCTTGCATCCGAAATCGGCGCCCCTTATGGCCTCGGCCACGGCCTCTCTGGCCGAAGTCTTCCTGTCCGGGGCTACGGAATCTTCCAGATCAAGGATCAGGCCGTCTACCTCCAGGCCCAGCCCTTTGTTCAAGACCTTCTCATTACCGCCGGGGATAAAGAGCAAGGTCCGCCTTAAACGCTCCGTCATGATTAACATCCTCTTTCTGTTGGTTCAGAGGTTGCGGTCAGCCATCAGTCTTTAGTCTTCAGTAAAATCCTTTACAAGATCTTTCTCCGAACTCTTAACTTTATTTTCGTACGAAAACTTCATATCCGGGGCGGAACACCACGAATCATGAAAATGGGGTTAAGATTCAATGGGGTTTCTACGAACAACGAACTCCGAACTTCATTTCCTGGCAAACAGCCCCTTGATCGCACTCCAGCCCATCTTCCGGCGCATCAGGCCCAATTGGTCCTGGAGGGGGAGATTCTTGGGGCAGATATCTTCACAACCCAAAAGCCCCATACAGCCGAAAATCCCCTCATCCGTACCGACGATCTCAAAATAATCCTGCTCTTTTCGCTGGTCCCTGGGATCGACCATAAAGCGGGCGATACGGTTTAAGGCCACGGCCCCTAAAAAATCAGGCCGCATATTGGCCGTCCCGCAAGCGGCTACACAGCAGCCGCATTCGATGCATCTTTCCAGCTCATAGATCTCAACAGCCGTCCGGTTATCCATGCGTTCTTCCAGGGCGGCCGGATCAAATGATCCATCCCTATGGATCCAGGACTCGACCCGTTCATTCATTTTCCGGAACCAACTGCCTTTGTCTACCGACAGATCCCCCACCAGATTGAAGACCGGCAGGGGCAGGAGGGTAATTTCCTCCGGCAGGTCCATGGTCTTGGTATGGCAGGCCAGGTCCGGCCGGCCGTTGATGAGAATGGCGCAGGAGCCGCACATCCCGGCCCGGCAACAAAAATCAAATTGCAGCGTGGGGTCCTGTTCTTCCCGAATCCGGGTAAGCACGATAAAAAGGGTCATGCCGACCGTTTCTTCCAGATGGAAGGTCTCCAGATGCGGATAAGACTGCGGATCTTCCGGATGATAACGAAAGATATGAAAGGTTAAATCTCTGGCCATAAAAATTTCCTCGATTATTAGCGGATCTCTCATAGCTGACGGCTTCGTAACAAGTCTCCCGGGCCGTCACCCCGGCGCACCCCGGATCAGAGCCTGCCCCGAATTAGATCCGGGGTCCGGGGCATGTCCGGGGTTCAGACACCGTCCCGGTGAAAACCGGGAACCAAACCATTGAACCTGGATTCCGGCTTTCGCCGGAATGACGTAATGCGAATTCCAGCGATTTTTTACGAACTCATCATAGCCTTTATTCATTGAACGCCGCGGTCGGCTCCCCAGGTTCAAGGCCGCAGACCACCGGATCTTCCGAACAGATGATTTTTGCGGCACCGTAGCCCCGGTCGCCGGGAGGAAGTTCCCAGACCCTGGAATTCGGCTCATAGGACAACCCGGGAAGGGTATCTCCCTCCTTCCAGAAGGCCAGGGTCCTTTTCAGCCAGTCCCGGTCATTCCTCTCCGGAAAATCTTCCCGGGCATGACACCCCCGGCTTTCCGTACGCATCAAGGCCCCGTGGGCCACACAAAGGGCCAGACGGACCATCCCCTTGAATCGTATGGCCAGGGTAAGCTCCGGATTCACCCCCTGGTCCTGGGAATGGAGTCCGATCCGGTCGGACCGATCGTAGAGTTCCTGTAATTTTCCCACGGCCTTCTGAAGGTCCGGACCATTACGGAAGATGGATACCCGGTCCATCAGTTCATCTTGAAGAATTTTCCTCAGGGCAAAAACCTTTTCCGGGCCGTTCTGTCTTTGAATGATTGTTTTGATATGTCCTTCTTCTTTGTTATAAGCGTCCTGGATCACCTGGGTATCGAACCGGACCTCATAGCCCTCCAGAAATTCCACCACCCTTTTGCCGACAATCCTTCCGGTCACAATTGTTTCACCCAGGGAATTACCGGCCAAACGGTTAAAGCCGTGAAGATCCCAGCAGGCCGCTTCTCCGGCGGCAAAAAGGCCTTTCAAGCCGTAAACCTCTCCGAATTTATTGACCCGTATCCCGCCCATGCTGTAATGCTGGGCAGGCCGGACCGGAATCATCTCTTCGGCCGGATCAAGGCCTAAAAACTTTTTGCAAATCTCCTCCACCTCTCTAAGATGGGAGTTGATATGGGCCCGGCCCAGGTGCCGGATGTCCAGCCATAAATGATCGCCATAGGGACTTTTCACTCCCAGCCCCTGGCGGATGTGATGGGTCATCCAGCGGGAGACCACATCTCTTGAGGCCAGCTCCTGTTTTAACGGTTCGTATACAGGCATAAACCGGTCTCCGTTGACATCCTTTAAAGTTCCCCCCTCCCCCCGGCAGCCCTCGGTCACCAGAATATTGGGGGGGACGATACCGGTGGGATGAAATTGAACGGCCTCCATATTTCCCAGGGGCACCACACCGGTATTCAGGGCAATGATGGCCCCATTGCCTTCGTTAATAACCGCATTGGTCGTCTCCCGGTAGAGACGGCCGTAGCCTCCGGTGGCAATGACCGTAGCCTTGGCCAGATAGACCCGAAGCCGGCCATTCTTCAGACAGCGGGCCACGACGCCCATACAGGTTATTCCATTATGAATCAGGGCAATGGCTTCCACCCGGTCATGGACCGGAACATCCATCTGAACGCAGACATTATCCATGGCATACAAGAGGGTATGACCGGTCCCGTCCGAAGTATGGCAACCCCGCCATTTAGAAATACCGCCGAATTCCCGGCCCGTTATGAGCCCTTCATTTTCTTTCGGTTCAACCTTTTCAAATACCTTTCCCCCCTTGTAGTAGGTACTCTTCCCGCCGACGACCCGGTTCCAGGGGACCCCCCAAAAGGCCATTTCCCGAACGGCGATCGGGGCCTGTTCGGCATACAGACGGGCCACTTCCTGATCACAGCCCCAGTCGGAGCCCTTGACGGTATCCACAAAATGAATATCCGGACAATCGCCATCGGCCATAGCGCAATTCCCCAGGGCGGCTTGCATGCCGCCCTGGGCGGCAGATGAATGGGACTGCCGGGGAGGAACAATGCTCAGGCAAAGGCTCTTAAATCCATGCAAGGCCGCCTCTACGGCTACCCGTTCTCCGGCCAGACCGGCCCCGATGCAGAGCAGATCCGTATAATAAGTTTCCAAGATAAATACTCCCTCAATTGGGTTTATTAAGTCATTGAGTCTTTGGGTTTAATGGGTCAGAAAGGGGACATCCGGACCTCATTTGTAGACTGTCGACTGCCGACATTTTTAAATAATTCAAACGGTATTGTCAAGGATTTTTTTGAATGATTATTGCCCTGATCGGAATAACTCTTTAGGGGGGGTTCCCCTCAGACCAATACTCCCGGGATTAAAAATCCTGGGGTGGGATGATCGATCATCAGGTTCCCCGAAAAGTCAGCTTCAGTTGATAGACCCCTTGCTCATTTTGTTTTTGTATGTCAAAACCCATGGTCTCGAATAAATGGAGCATCGCTCTATTTTCCATCAGGACCTCGGCGGTAAAACCTAAGAGTCCTTCCCGCTTGGCTAAATAGGTTAAATAGGCCAGGAGTTCCCTGCCGATACCCTGGCCCTGATACTCATCACGGGTCACAAAAGCGACTTCCGCCGTATGGTTGGTCTCGGTGATATAATATTGCCCCAAACCGACGATTCTTTCCACTTCCCCTTCTTTGAGGCAAGCCACAATAAACATTTCCGTTGTATAATCGATGATGACAAATTCCTGCAACCTTTCGTGGGGCATATCCTGGCGGAAAGACATGAATCTGCGCTTCAGGGTCTGGTCGGAAAGGGAATAGAAAAAATCTTTTATCAGGGGCTCGTCGCTGATTTTTACCGGCCGCAGAAAGAGTTGCAGACCGTTCGCCGTGGTCCGCATGCTCTCCAGATATTCCGGATATTCTCCCCTTTTCCCCGGGATAAAGGCCTGGTCCCGGTAAATGAGATTGGCCTCTTTGGCTTTCTCAATCAGCCAGGGGCGGAAATCAGGATGGGCAATGGAAATCAAGGCCATGGCCCGTTCCCGTATGTTCTTTCCATGGAGAAAAGCGATGCCGTATTCCGTCACCACGTATTGGACGTCTCCCCGGATAAGGGTAACGCCGGCGCCCTCCCGAAGGAAGGGAACGATTCGGGAAACCTTCCCCCACTCGGCGGTGGATTGGATGGCCAGAATGCTTTTACCGCCCGGGGCCAAAACAGCCCCTCGCATGAAATCGGCCTGCCCCCCGATCCCGCTGTAAAAGGTCTTGCCCAGGGACTCGGCGGTCACCTGCCCGGTCAGATCGATCTCCAGGGCGCTGTTAATGGCGGTCATATTTTTTTGCCTGGAGATGGTCAGGGGGTTATTGGTATAGTCTATGGTCCGGAACTCGATGCTGGGGTTATCCTCGAGGAACTCGTAGGTCTTCCGATGGCCCATGCAGAAGGTGGCCACGGTTTTACCCCGATTCAGGGTCTTGCGGCTGTTGTCGATGGCCCCCAGTTTAATCAATTCCACCAGGCCGTCGGTCAACAACTCGGTGTGTACCCCCAGGTGTTTCTTTTGATTAAAGTGGCTCAAAATCGCATTGGGCAGACTCCCATATCCGACCTGAATGGTATCACCGTCCTGGACCAGGCGGGCCACATACTTTCCGATCTGGCGGGCCACTTCATCAGGGGCGATGGCTTCGTATTCCAAAAGGGGTTCATCCCGGCAGACGATGAAATCCACGTCTTGGATATGAATAAATCCGTCCCCATGGGCCCGGGGCATATGACGGTTGACCTGGGTAATGACCAGGGAGGCATTTTCCACCGCCGCCTTGACGATATCCACGCTGATCCCCAGGCTCATATAGCCATGGATATCCGGTGGAGACGTTTGGATCAAGGCTACATTAATCGGCACAAACCCCCGATAAAATAAATCCGGTACCCTGGATAAAAAAATGGGGGTATAGTCAGCCAGTCCCCGGTTCACCGCCTCCCGGGCATTATTTCCTACGAAGAAAGAGTTGTATCGAAAATTTTCTTTAAACTTTTCCTCCATATAGGGGGTGACTCCCAATGTCCAGACATGGAGGATTTCCGCGTCGAAGAAGGCCTTGGGGTTCGATTCGACAAATTGGATCAAGGCCCGAACCAGATATTGGGGTTCACTACAGGCCGTGCTTATAAAAATACGATCCCCCCGGTGGATGTGGCTGAATAATATTTCTTCGGAGACGAACTTTTCCGGATAGGTCTTTTCTATTTGCTCACAAAGGTCAGTTTTTTCATCCTGAGCCAACGACTGACTCCTTCCCCGGAGATTGGGTTATAAGATGATTTTCAGGATATCGGGTTCTTTTCGCTCCGGCATGGAGGGAATATTATTGGGATAGCCCAGGATGATGGGGGCCCATATCCGATATCCCTCAGGCAGACCGATTTCCATCAAAAGCTCGGGATCCCTGACTTCCGCCCCCTGGGCGACGAAGCAGGTGCCCAGACCCCTGGATGCGGCTGAGAGCATAAAATAAGCAGCGGCGAGTGCACAATCGATGGCGATGGTAGCCCCCTTGAGACGGCCGACAATAGCTACCAGACCAGGGGCATTGTAAAAGACATTGAAGCTTTCATTCTTCAGGATCTCCAGATAACCCTTCATGGGCGAATTGGGGTCTTTTTCAATGCCGGCGATGATCGTCTTTTTGCTGGCATCGGAAATCCTTTTCATCATTGCCCGATTGTTGATTATAATGAATTTCCAGGGCTGGAGGTTGCTGGCGTTAGGGGCTTTGATGCTGTCGGCGATGATTTCTCTGATCAAATCCACCGGGACCTCTTTATCCTCGAAGTCTCTGACAGCCCGTCTTTTTTCCAATAATTCTTTGAAGTCCATTTAATTCTTCCTTTCTTTACCGCAATGTCCCGGCCCCGCCTTGCGGGGGGGTTGTACCCTGTCTGGCGACGAAACCCTGGGTCTGGAGGCCGGTGGTTGAAGGGGTACCGGCTATCCGGGCCAGATAGGTGCCGTCGAGTTTCTCGATATGGCTGCTGACATTTTCAAAATAATTGAAATGCACCTGCTCCTCATCGATGACGGCTTCAAAAAGCTTCATACTGATACTGTCGCCTTTTTCCCGACAAGTGGTCAGGAACTGGTTGTAGGTATCGATGGTATGGTCTTCCAGGCTGGCATCAAAGGGAAAGAGGACTTCGACTTTCTGTCCTTTTTGAACCTTCCCCGCCAGGTCTGAAGTCGGCTCTCCACCCAACTCCTTAATGCGGTCGGCAAACATCTCGGCATGGCGCATTTCATCGATGGCGATCAGCTTGACCTTGGCGGCCATATCGCCGTAATCCAGGTTGTCCAGGTTATAGTGCTGGTTCATGTATTGATGAATCGCCTGCAACTCCATGGCCCGGGCCTTATTGAGCAATTCAACGATCGGTCCCCGCCGTTTTTCCTTGGAATCCTGTGCCATAAAACACCTCCTGGGCTGATTTTATTAAATAGGACGCATATTTTCGCCGATTATATAGATAACTTCAGACATCCTGACACAGTGCCTCATTTTTATGTAACATGGACGATATCCTTGACACCATAAACGAGTCGAAGCTTCGAACCCGGGAATAATGTTTTTGTCGAATTCAACATTTCACAGAGCCTTCCGATAGCCTTGCTG
>JACRBX010000322.1 GCA_016219225.1 Deltaproteobacteria bacterium | reverse complement strand
TCTTGAAACCTTTTTTCACTGAACAACCGCTTCCGCCTGAGAGAACGGAAGCGATCGCCGCTGACACGGCCCTGGCTATTCAGTCCATCCTGGCAAGACACTGGAAGGTACAGTTCTGGGAAGATGACGACGCCCAGAATCAAGCTATCAATGATATCGACGATTACCTCTTTGACGAGGTTAAAGGCAAGGCAGGTGTGGCGATCAGCCTCGAACAGATGGATGCGCTCATCGAACGGACCATGCAGGTAGCCAAAAGCAGGAGCGGAAAATGAGCTTGCCCCGCGGGGTCGTTGCCTATGGCAAGGAAAACATAGAATTCAGCTTCTTCCATGTTCATAGGAAGACATTGGAGATTGCTGTTCATCCCGACCAGATGGTAGTCATCAAAGCACCGATTGGTCTCAGCATCGAAGAAATAAAAAAAAGGTCGTCAAGCGCGCCGCCTGGATCATGAAGCAGCGTGCATTTTTCCGGCAATTTGATCCGAGGACTCCGGCCAGACGATATGTCGGAGGAGAAACACACCTTTACCTCGGAAGACATTACCGCCTCAAAATTAGAAAAGGAAATCAAGATTCTGTACGGTTACTCAAAGGCTTTTTTGAAATTCAGGTTCAAGAGGTCATTTCTTCAGAGAAGGTTAAGCTCTTGTTGGAGGAGTGGTATAAAAAGAATGCAAAACGAATATTCAATGAATGCCTTGATCGTTGCTGGCCCTATGTTGACAAGTTTTCATCGGTAATACCTGGCCTTCAAATTAAACCCATGCAGAAGCGCTGGGGAAGTTTTTCGGCAAAGGGCAGGCTGACGCTGAACATCGATTTAATCAGAGCCCCAAGGGAATGTATCGATTATGTTGTTGTTCATGAATTAAGCCATCTGCGATACGACAACCACGGGTCTGAGTTTTACAAATTCCTGAACAAAGTAATGCCTGATTGGGAAAAAAGAAAGCACCGGCTGGAGGTAACATTGGCTTAGGGTTTGAAGGGAATAAAGGGGGGGCCATTAATAATGACTTGGCGAAGATGTCTTTCAATTGATGACCTTGCCTATGCCTCGTTATGCCCGAATAGATATTCCAGGGACCCTTCATCATATCATGGTGAGAGGGATTGAGCACAGAAAGATATTAAAAAGGGGGAGGGTCATCCTATAATTTCCCGGTCAAGAGAAAAATTAGGGATAAAAGAACGGCCGGATCGAGGTCTATCCCTTAACGCAGCAGGCTTTCTACATCGGCAATGCTCGAAAACAGGTAATGCGGGCGGATGGGAGATGTTTCCAGAACCTTGGCGGAGGTGACACCCGTCAGGACCAGGGCGGTCTTCATGCCGGAATCGAGGCCCATGCGTATATCCGTTTCCAGACGATCCCCCACGAGCAGGCACTTCTCCGGTTCCAATCCCATCATTTCCAGGACCACCTGCCCGGTAATCGGAGAAGGCTTGCCTACAATGACCTCCACCTGTTTCTCCGTCACCGCCTCCAAGGCGGCAATCACCGCAGCGCAATCCGGCAGCTCGCCCTCGGGAAAGGGACAGGTCCGGTCCGGGTTGGTGGCGATGAAATGGGCCCCCCGCCGGATGGCCCGGAAAGCGATCGTCAGCTTCCGGTAATCGAAGGTCCGGTCAAAAGCGGCGATGACATAGTCAATCTCTTCCGGGTTGTCGGTCAGCGGGAAACCGGCCTCGGCCAATTCCTTGAGAAAAGGAGACTCCCCTATGACGAAGACCCTGGCACCCGGAGCCGCCTTGGCCAGATAACGAATCAGAACAAAGGTCGAATTGATGACCTCTTCCGGCGCGGCCGGGAGTCCGAGACGGGTCAGTTTGGCGGCATAGGCCTGGCGGGTCTCGATGGGTTTATTGGAGAGAAAAAGGACCTTCCGGCCTTTTTCCCGGATGAGTCGGATGACCCGGTCGGCACCGGGGATGAGGTGATCCCCCAGATAAACCGTTCCATCAAGATCGAAGATGAATCCCTCGAACATCAGCCGAAAACTCCCCCCATTCGAGAACCTGCCAGCCGGTTGATGATAAAAAGACAGACCGCACCGAGAATGATCAGAATCAATCCCAAGGCTGCTGCTTCATTAACCGACCCGCCGATATAAAAATTAAAGATGCCCACGGTCATCATCTCGTGTCCGGGGACGACTAAAAGGAGGGTAGCGGAGGCCTCCTGGAGGGCGAGGATAAAGGAATAGAGGGAGCCCGTGAGCACGCCTTTCCAGATGAGAGGCAAAGTCACATCCTTAAAGGTACGCACCTTGGTCGCCCCGACGCTTTCGGCAGCTTCTTCGAAGGAACGATGGACAATGAGCAGGGAGGCAAAGGTTCCCCGCACGGTGTAGGGCAGCCGCCTCACCCCTAAGACAATAGGGATGACAAACCACAAACCGATGAGGGGAATGCCCATGAAAGGCAGGGGATCCCGGAAGGCCCGCATGTAAGCGATCCCGATCCCTGTCCCGGGCAGGGCCAGGATCAGCGTCGTCAAAGAATCCAGGATCTCCCTGCCGGGCAGCTTGGTTCGCGACATGACCCAGGCCGCCGGAACCCCGACCGCTAAGGCGATGGCTACGGAAATGCCCGAGTAGAGAAGGCTGTTAAGAATAAACTTGGGTGTTTCAACAGAGACCCGCTGGAAATACTGGAGGGTATATTTGACCGGAAAGGGCGTTAAGGCCCAGCCCTTGCCAAAGGAATCGAGGACAATCCCGAAATAGGGGATAAAGGCCAGGACGAGAATGAAAAGGAGAAAAACGAAGACGCCCACCTGCGACAAGGGCGACAGTTTTCTGCGCTCTATCTGGGTATAGGAAAGGGAGCTATAATCTTTGATGGCCACGTATTTCTTAGCCAGGACGAGAAAGAGGATGGCTAAAAGGACCATGATGGCCGAGATGACGATCCCCATTTTAAAAAGTCTGCGGTCCACGAACTGGACGATATTGAGATAGGCCTGTGAGGCCAGAAGGTCATCGACTCCCACCACCAGGGGGGTGGCAAAATCGGCAAAGGTCCAGATAAAGACCAGGAGAGCTCCGGTAACATAGCCCGGCGTGGTGAGCGGAAAGGTGATATCCCAGAACTTGCGAATCCCCCGGGAACCGACACTCTCGGCCGCCTCGTCGAGAGAGGGGGATATCTTGCCCATGGCATCCACGAGGCTGAGGGTCATGAGGGGAAAGAGGTGGAGCGTCTCCACGAGAAGCACACCGTGGATTCCATACATGAAGTTGATCGGTTGGAGAAAGCCCAGATAATCCTGGAGAAGAATGTTCACGGTCCCGGCCCGCCCCAGGATGAAGGTGAAGCCCATGACGCCGACCAGGGGCGGCATAATCATCGGGATGATGGTGAGATAAGAAAAAAGCCGTCTGCCCAGAAAATCATAGCGCAGCAAAAGAAAGGCGATGGCAATGCCGATGATCGAAGTGGTCACTACGGTAGCCGCTCCCAGGAGCAAGGAATTAACGAGCGATTTCAGGTAAAAGGCATCGGTGAAGAACTGAAAATAATTGGTCAGGGTGAAAACCCCGTCATCGGTGGTAAAGCTGTCGTAAAAAAGACGGATGAGGGGATAGATGAGAAAGATGCCAAAGAAGGCCCAGAGCGCCCCATACCCGATGAGACCCCCGGCCCGCACTCCGGAAAAGGAACCGGATCTCGTTGTCATCACCGCTGCCGCACTCTTCACCTTTAAGCCCATTTTTTTATTAAGCCTGTCATTAGTGGAAACAGCCCCGCGAAACGCGGGGCTGTGCTACATAAAACAAATCCTATTTTCTTTCTAAGTCCTCATGCTTCCAGGGAGCACTACGAAGGATGAAAATGGGTTTTCCCGGACCTTGAACCTTGAACCTTGAACCGTATTTTCTTATTAAACCGCCATGCCCCGCCTTTTGGGGCATGGCACCACGAAGCATGAAAATAGGCTCCTTGGAAGACGGATGCTATTTTCGAACTAAACCGGTATCCCCAAAGTTATCTCCACGGGAAAACAGACGGACACCTTTTCATCGACGGGAAAGGGCTGCTGGTTCCAGGGGTTCTGCACATCGACCTTAAAAAGTGTCTCCTGGTCAAGCGCCACATCGTAGCGTATGGTATTACCGATATAAGAAGCAAAGCTGACCCTGCCAAAGAGCCTGTTCATAGCCCCATCCTCCTGTCCCTCATCGAGGCGGTGGATGGAGGCCGTTTCCGGGCGGACCGAGATCTGGCACTTATCCCTGGACTGAAAACGTTTTTCAAAAAGACACCTGATCGGCCCGAAACGGGTCTGGACCGCTATCCACCCCTTCTGTTCATCAACCTCTTGCACCTCGCCGGCAATCAGGTTATTGATGCCGATAAAATCGGCGACGAAGGGATTCTCCGGTCTTTCGTAAAGGTCTCTCGGTGTTCCAAGCTGTTGAAGAGTCCCGTGATTGAGGACGGCAATGCGGTCGGAGATCGTCAGCGCCTCTTCCTGGTCGTGAGTCACATAGACGGAGGTGATGGCCAATTCATTCTGGAGTTTCCGGATCTCGGCCCGGACCGTTTGACGTATTTTGGCGTCGAGGTTGGAGAGGGGCTCATCGAGAAGGAGCACGTCGGGATTGAGTACCAGGGCTCGGGCCAGGGCCACCCGCTGCTGTTGCCCGCCCGAGAGCTGCCCGGGGTAGCGCTTCTCCAACCCTGTCAGGTTGACCATGGAGAAGACCCGGGCTACCCTGCCGGCTATTTCTTTTTTGGGCACTTTTTTCAGTTTGAGGCCATAAGCCACATTTTCGAAGATGGTCATGTGGGGCCAGAGGGCATAGTTTTGGAAGACCATGCCGATGTTCCGCTGATAGGGAGGGACCGCCGATATCTCCTTTTCACCAAAAAAGACCCCTCCCTGATCAGGTTTATGGAAGCCTCCGATAAGCCGGAGGATAGTCGTTTTCCCGCAACCCGACGGCCCTAAAAGGGTAAAAAGCTCTCCATCGCGGATGTCCAGGGACACATGACTCACCGCCTCCAGCGCGCCGAATCTTTTCACCAGGTCTTTCAGATGGATGACCATGGTTTATTTCTTGATGATGTCCTTATGTTTTTCGGCAATTTCTTTGCGGAAGAAGGAATTCACCTCTTCGATCCGTTTCTTTGCGCCGGCGATATCATCGTTGTAGACATTGCCGACGGGGAAATCGAAAAAGGACCGGATGCCGCTGGTAAAAGCCACGGCCTTTTCCTGGTTCGAACCCGGAGGGCCCTGGACCTTGTATTTCGGCGTTACCGGATAGACCCCCATGGAGGAGACGAGTTTCTGGCCTTCCTCACTGAGCATGAATTCAATAAAGGCGTGGGCGGCCTTGGGATGGGGCGCCCCTTTCAGCGCGGCCATGGGTTCGGGCGTCACATAGGCGTTCCTGGGGTAGACGAACTTCACATCATAGCCGTTCAGGACCTCGGCAAAGGCCATATAACTCGGTACCGCAAAACCCACGGCAAACTCGCCTTTCGAGACGACGTTCGGCACATCACGGGAGCGGGCCGTAAAAATCCCCGTATTGGCGGCCAGCTTTCTCAACCAATCCCAGCCTTTTTCCCAGCCGTTGGTAGCCAGGATGACCTCATAGGAGGCATGGCTGCTGCTGGAGCGGTCAGGGGTACACTGGGCGATCTGCCCTTTCAGCTTCGGGTTCAAGAGATCCTCCCAGTCCTTGATCTCCACACCCAGGCGCTTGAGAAGTTTCGGCTGATAAATGATCCCGTAGGGTTCCAGCATGGTTCCCACCCAGAAGCGCTTTGGGTCCTTGAGGGGCAGCCCTATTGGCTTACCGATCTCGGCCGGAATTTCGTTCCACAACTTATCGGGAAGCTGAATCCTGTCCAGGAGCCCTTCCTTGGCCAGGTTGTCGAAAAGCGTTCCTTCCCCTCCCCAGAAGACATCGGCCCTGGGTTTACCCTTCCATTCGATGATCTGACCATAGGCCACCGGGGTCCCCTGGGGCATGGCACTGGTCTTCAAATCCACATTCCATTTCTTTTTGGCATAGACCGCGAAGGCCTTCAACACCGGATCATGGACATCCTTGGAAACCGGAGTAATGAGATAAAACTCATTTTCAATGGTTTGAGAAAAACCGACACCTGTCAGACAAAAAAGGACCACAGCCGCCATGGCCGTCAGAACAGCAACACGTTTCATGGGTGTTTCCTCCTGAGTGATAAAATTATCGCCTCTGCCGACAGAGGCCGATCTTGAGCTTTTTTTATTTTACCAAGGCGTTCGATCATTCTCCTTTATGACATTTTCAACCAGCCGGCAGGGAGGAGGCCCGCGGCTTTTGTTAAAAAGGAGTATGTCCTTTATAAACAGCCTCTTCCTCTGCTGTCAATAAGAAAGATGCCTTGTCCTCCATAGAGAACCCCGCCGCTTTAAAGTTTTGAAAATTGGCCGTTAGAATCTATTTGACCGATTCCTGAAAAATTTATATAAGAAGACAAGTGGCCATAATGGGAAAGGGAGGAGAAAAATGGTAAAAATCAATGGATTAAGGGAAAAAGGAAGAAATGGATCACGGGATGGGGCCATTCGACCGGATAGATCATTAGGCCTGATCATGAGCCGGCTTTTTTGGGCGGGCTTGTTCGTAATGATATTTGCTGGAATAAGTGCCGCCCAGGCATCTCGCCCCATCCTCTTCGTCCATGGGAATGGGGACAGTGCCGCCCTATGGCATACAACCATCTGGCGGTTCGAGTCGAATGGTTACAGCCCCTCACTTCTCTTCGCTCTCGACTTTAAGCACCCCATGGCGGGCAACGATGACACCAAATCTCAAGAAAACCGGAGCAACACCACCGTTCAAGTGAATGAACTCCGGGCCAAGGTCTCTGAAATTCAAACCCGCACCGGACAAAAACAGGTGATTTTGGTAGGAAGCTCGCGAGGTGGGTACGCCATTCGCAATTATATTAAAAATTTCGGGGGCGCGGCCAATGTCTCCCAGGTCGTCTTGTGTGGTACGCCGAATCATGGTGTCCAGGCAACTTCAGCCAATCTCAATAATGAGTTCAACGGTCTGGGGCCTTTTCTCCAAGGACTTAACGCCGGAGAGGAAGTCACCCCCGGGGTCCCGTTCATGACTATCCGCAGCGACTCGAACGACAAATATGCCCAGCCGGATGGCCGGTTTCTCGGTTTGCCGGGAAAGCCGACCAATGTTACTCATGCCGGGCCCGAGCTTCGCGGAGCCAAAAACGTCATTCTCCCCGGACTCGACCATCGGGAAACCGCCTTCCACCCCCAGGCCTTCAAAACCATCCTTGAATTCATTACCGGACGCCAGCCCGAGACCCTCGAGGTCATCCCCCAACCCCAACCAGACCTGAATGGCCTGGTCAGCGGATGGGCCAATGGAGCACCGACAAACCTCCCGATCATCGGTGCTAAGGTTGAAATCTACGAGATCGATCCCTCATCCGGCCAGCGTCTGGGAGAACCGGTCCATCAGCGCACGACTGGTGAAGACGGGACCTGGGGCCCGTTCACGGCCAAGCCGACGGCCTATTATGAGTTTGTCGTTACGGCATCAGGATACCCGATAACCCACATTTACCGAACGCCATTCCCGCGTTCGAGTCCTTATATCCATCTGCGTCTGAAACCGCTTGGCGACCGCGACAAGGTCAGCGGAAGTCTCGTCACGCTCACTCGGCCCCGGGGGTATCTCGGACACGGGCGGGATACCTTTTTGATCGACGGTAAAGTACCATCCGGGGTCAACGGAGGGGTGCCGGGGACCTCCGAAGCAAGACAGCGCTTTGAACCGGGGCCTCTCCGCCCGATTCGGGTTGAATTGAACAAAGAATTTCTGACCGTGCTCACCTACCCGGTCGACGCCGGCCATATCGTCATCGCCGAGTTCCATTACTAAGAAGGTGATTAAGCCGACCCAAGGTAATTAAAGGGTCGGCTTAATTTAAATGGCCTCTACGAAATCGCTCACAAACGCTCAATGAGCACGGCGAAACCCATTCCTCCCCCGGCACACAGGGAGGCTATGCCCAAACTGAGATTCTCGGCCATCATTTCATAGAGAAGGGTAACCACCAGCCGGCATCCCGTTGCGCCCACCGGGTGACCCAGAGAAATCCCGTTTCCGTAAACATTGACCTTGTTCCGATCCAGTCCCAGCTCTTTTTCACAGGCCAGATACTGGGCCGCAAAGGCCTCATTGATTTCGAACCGATCAATGTCGCTCAGGCTCAGTTTCGCCTTTTTTAGAACCCCCTGAATGGCAGGTACCGGACCGATGCCCATGAAATCAGGATCTACACCGGCCACCTGGTAGGCCTTTATCCGTGCCAGGGGCTTCAGACCCAACGCATTCGCCTTATCCCGGTCGGCCAGAAGAACGGCCGAGGCGGCATCGTTCATTCCGCAAGCATTTCCGGCAGTTACCGTTCCATCCTTTTTAAAGGCCACAGGAAGCTTGGCCATCATCTCTACACTCGCGTCCCGCCTGACGTGTTCGTCCGTGTCGAAAAGGACCGGAGCCTTCTTGCGCTGGGAAATCGAAAAAGGGGCGATCTCGGCTTTGAATCTTCCCTCCTCGATCGCTTTCGCCGCCCGTTGGTGACTCAGGACCGAGAAGGCATCCTGTTCCTGTCTGGAGATCTTATACTTCTCTGCCAGATTTTCGGCAGTCAGCCCCATTCCCACGCCAACCGAGGGTTCCTGCATGCCTCTCCAAACCAGGTCGTAAGCTTCCAAATGCCTCAATCGTTGCCCCCAGCGAGCGGTATGCATGATATAAGGGGCGTTGCTCATGCTATCCACGCCGCCGGCCAGAACCATATCCGATTCCTCGCAGAGAATGGACTGGGCGGCTGAGATGATCGCCTGAAGGGAAGAACCGCAGGTGCTGTTGATGGTGAAGCCGGGCGCCTCCTTCGGGATTCCAGCCCTGAAGGCTGCGCTTCGGGCGATGTTCTGCTCGGTTGGTGCGAAGCAGCAACCGAGGATGACCTTGTTGATCTGGTCGGGTTGAGTCTTGGCTCGGGCCACAACGTCTTTGATGACATGCTGCGCCAGATCCAAAGGCGGAACATCCTTCAAGGTCCCGCCAAAATCTCCAATGGCCGTTCTGACTCCGCTGACAATAACAATCTCTTTCATAGTATCCACCTCGATTATTTATCACTAATTCCACATGCCCATAGGGCACCACGAAGGATGAAAATAGGTTTACTCCGAACTCCGAACTCTAAACTCCGAACTTATTTTCGTACTAAATCTTTCTGTTCTTATTTTGCCAGTCCCTTCATGAAGATCTTTCGATAGGTGCTGACGTATTTTTTACCATTTAACGTTTTGCGATTTAACACCCACTGGTGGTGGATGCCGTCCACCATGGCAATAAAGGACAGGGCCGCCAGATCAGGATCGAGTGTCTCGTAAAATGAACCTTCCTGGATCCCCTGTTTGATCAACTGGCGGATAAAGGACCGGTAAACGCCATAGACCTTTTTCAGGGAAGACTCAAAGGCCACATCCACCTTGAGTTCATTGGTCAAAAAGGTCAAAAAGACCACCAGGTCCTGATGGTCCAGGGCGAACCGGGAGTTGAAGCTGATAACCTGGTGGAGTTTCGCCAGAGCGTTGCCGGGAAAGGCCTTGACATGGGCCATCATGACATCCAAAAATTCGATCTTATACTGGTCGATAATCCGTAACAGCAGATCCCCTTTGCCGCTGAAATGGGAATAAAGGGCGCCTTTGGTAAGGCCAACCCGGCGGGTAATATCGTCGATCGTGGTCCCATGATACCCATAGCGCACGAACAAATACAGGGCGGCTTGAATAATTTTTTTTTCCGTCAGGTCACTTCGTTTCATTGATAACCGTTCTTTAGAAAAAGATACTAACCGTTTAGCATTTTCTAAATAGTACCCATTGCCAGGATTGTCAAGATTTTTTTAGTAAATCGCCCCCCCTTACATAATTATTTAACATTGGAGAATCAAATAGATATGGTGTTCCCGATTTTCAAAGGGGGAAACTGACCGCCTGGCCCTGTTTTCAGCAGCAGGGCGGGGCAGCCGATCCCAAGTCTTCTCAGCAGATATCAGTTGATTTTCTTTTGAGAATTTATCATAGTTAGTTTTCATCTGGAAAGACCATGTTCCGGATGTATGCTGAAAGCTTTATTTCCGAGACGAGGAGGATCTATTTTGATCATTACAGAGATCGGAGAAATAGGATCGGGATTTTATGTTCTGGGAACCAGCCGTTTCCCCATCTACTTTTTAGATGGCGTTAAACCCCTTATTTTTGAGGCCGGGATCAGTTGTCTTGGACCAGCCTATCAGGCGGACATCAAAAGAATTTTGAAGGACCGCACCCCGGAATTCCTTCTTTTGACCCATGTCCATTTTGATCACTGCGGTTCAGCGGCCTATCTCAAAAAGGCCTTTCCGGGACTGACCATCGCCGGTTCAAAGGAAGCGGCCGGGATCCTGACCCGTCCCAATGCCCTGGAACTCATGGCCAGACTGAATAAGGCCGCTACTGAAGGGATGAAGCTGGTGGCCCCTGATCTGGTCAGCGAGGAGTCTTTTCAGCCTTTTGCCATTAACCAGGTCCTTTCCGACGGAGATCGGCTGGATTTCGGGAAGGATGTGACGGTCGAGGTCCTGGCCACACCCGGACATACCCGGGATTCCTTAAGCTACTACCTGCCGAAGCAAAAAATCCTGATCGCCTCGGAGTCGGGAGGCTGCCTTGATGCGACAGGGGAGATCCTTACTGAATTTCTTTCGGACTACGAAGACTATATCAACTCCATCCGCCGTCTGGATGGATTGGAGGTGGACATTTTTTGTCAGGGTCATGGGGCGGTCTTTACCGGTGACGATGCCCGGGATTTTTTTGGCCGGTCCTTGCGGGCGGCCGGTGAATTCAAGCACCTGGTTGAAGAGTCCCTGCGTGCCGAGGGGGGGAATATCCCCAAAGCCGTGGCCAGGATCAAGGCCGTTGAATATGACCCGAAACCCCAACCCAAGCAGCCCGAGCCGGCCTATCTGATCAATATAGAGGCCCGGGTGCGGTATTTGGCGGGGTTGATGGGAAAATAAAGTTGCAAGATGCAAGATGCAAGTTTCAGGTATGAAAAACGGGATCAGAGGTCGGGGATCAGGGATCAGTTGAAGACAAAGTTGCAAGTTTCAGGTTGCAGGTGCAAACACCTTGAACCTTGACCTTTTTTACATGGCCCCCAAAGGGGCAGAAGGGTTTTATTATGGAAGAAGTTATGGAAGAAGAAATGGATTATGAAGGGATGGTCATCCGGCCCCCCAGTGAAGCCTACAGTATCCTGCTGCAAGTCACCGTGGGTTGTTCTCACAACAAGTGTGTTTTTTGCGGCACCTATAAAGATAAACGTTTTCGAATCAAGTCGGACGAAAGGATCTTGAAAGACATCCGCTTTGCCTCGCAATATTGCAAAAGGCAGGACCGGGTCTTTCTGATGGATGGCGACGCCATGATCATCCCTCAAAAACGACTCGTCTGGATCTTAGAACGGATTCAGGAATATCTTCCCTGGGTCAAAAGGGTGGGGCTCTATGCCAATGCCAAAAGCATCAAGATGAAAAGCGATGAAGAGTTGCGGCAATTGAAGGAACTGGGTTTGGGGATCGTTTATCTGGGCGTGGAGACCGGGCACCCGGAGTTACTCAAAAAAATCTGCAAAGGCACCAGCCGGGAAAATTTGATCCTCCAGGGCAAACGGATCAAGCAGGCCGGAATCAGGCTTTCGGTGACCGTGCTTTTGGGCATCGGCGGCACGGAGATGTCCAACGAACACGCTCGGGAAACAGGAACCTTGCTGACCGAGATGGATCCCAATTTCGTCGGGGCCTTAACGGTTATGGTTCTGCCCAATACCTCATTGGGGCAGGAATATGCCGAAAAGAAATTTCAACCCCTTTCCGTGGAACAGCTTTTAATCGAACTGGGTGAAATGCTGGCGGCTACAAGACTTTCCCGGGGACTCTTTTATTCCAACCATGCCTCCAACTATCTGCCTATCAAGGTCCGGTTCCCCGAGGGAAAAGAACCGGCCCTGGCCCTGATTCAAAAGGCGTTGAAAGGCAAGGTGGGTTTAAGGCCGGAATGGATGAGGGCGTTGTAAGGATTCAGGGTTCAAGGCTTAAGGCACAAGGTACAAGGCGTGAAAGCCCTTAAGATGAAAATAGCGTTTAAGAAGGTGCTCAAGACTTTGAAAGAGAAGCAGCCAGATACACGTCTGGTGTTTCAAAAAAATCTATAGCCCGGCCCAGCGGGCAATATTCGGCAAGAGGACTTCATGGGTCCCGCCACCGTAAAGCAAAAAGCGGTTATCTCGATAATACCGTTGGGCGGTATATTCCATGGAATACCCATAGGCCCCCAAAATACGGGTGGCATAATCGCCGGCCTTGCAGGCTGCCTCGGTGGCAAAATATTTAGCTACAGTGGCCTCCGTGAGGCAAGGGATTTTTTCATCCACCATACGGGCGGCGCGATAGGTTAATAGCTTCGCGGCCTCCAGATCAACATACATCTCGGCAATCTTGGCCTGGATGAGTTGATAATTGCCGATGGTCTTACCAAAAGCGGTTCTTTCATGGGCATAGCGGATACAATCGTGGAGGGCCGCCCGGATCAGCCCCACACCCAAGGCAGCGGTCATGCTTCGAATTTCAGCTAAAATAGAAAGGAGGTTGTCAAATCCGCGGCCATCTTCGCACAGCTTGTGATGATGAGGAATCTTTACATCGGTCAAAGCCAGCTCGCAGATCGGGGTCGTGCGGGTCCCCAGAAGACTGAAGGATTTGCTTACCGATATCCCGGGAGTTTCCCGGGGTACAAAAAAGAAGTTAAATCCCCTGAATTTCTTGGCCGGATCCGTCTGGCAGAGGACCGTGTAAAAAGAAGCGACCGGGCCGTTGGTGACCCAGGTTTTCAGGCCATTAAGCACATAGCCATCGGCGGTCTTGACGGCCGAGGTGGTTACATTGCCGAGGTCTCCACCGGCCTCCGGTTCGGTCATGCAGAAGCAGGCGATTTTTTCGCCCCGCATGGCCGGAAGAAAATAATTTTCGTGCAGCTCCTTGGAACCAAAATGAAATAAAAAATTGGTTCCCATGAGACTTTGCATAGCCGTGGAAGCGGCCACACTCACCAGGCCCCGGGCCAGTTCCTCGCAGATAATACAAAACAGGGTGGTATTGCCACCGGAACCCCCTTTTTCTTTGGGATACCTGATTCCGAAGATTCCCATCTTGGCCATTTCCAGAAACATCTCTCGAGGGAACTCCCCCTTTTCATCAATCTCCTGTGCCCGGGGAATAAGTTCATTATCCACAAACCTGGCTATATTTTTCCGGATTAATTGCTCGGTATTTGATCTTAGCATATTTTCTTTCCTCCCGATCAGGTCTGGCCTTAGATCTTTTGCTGCTTCAGCATTTCTATCATCTGGGGAATCACTTCATGAACATTCCCTATGATGCCCCAATCAGCCACTTGAAAAATAGGGGCCCTTGGATCTTTGTTAACGGCGATGATATACCTGGAATTCATCATGCCGGCCCGGTGTTGAATGGCACCGGAAAGGCCGCAGGCGATATAGAGTTCCGGTCGCACAGACTGGCCGGTCTGTCCGACCTGACGGTCATAGGGGATCCAGCCTTCTTCAACGGTTACACGGGTCCCGGCGATTTCTCCTCCCAAAAGGCCGGCCAATTCTTCCAGGACCCGGAAGCCGTTGGCATCGCCAACCCCTCGGCCTCCGGCCACGATCACCTTTGCTTCCGAGAGATTCACCCTTTTTTTATCTTCTTTTACCCTTTCAAGAAGTCTGGTTCCAATCTCATTTTCTTCCGGAACACCCGGACAGGGAATGATTTGACCAGTAGCGCCGGATTTTATCGCCGCCTCCATCACTCCCGGGCGTACGGTGGCCATTTGCGGCCGGGAATACCGATTGGCAATAGTAGCCATGACGTTTCCACCAAAAGCGGGTCTGGTCTGGAGCAGGATTTTTTCTTCAGGGTCTATGCTCAATTCAGTGCAATCCGCCGTTAGCCCAACCCCTATCCTGCGGGAAACCCGGGGGGCGAGGTCACGGCCGATAGGGGTGGCCCCCATCAACAGGATATTCGGCTTAAAGTCTTTTACCAGTCCGGCAATACTATGGGTATAGGCATTGGTCCGGTAATATTTTAAAATCGGATCATCGACTAAATAGACCTTGTCAGCGCCATAGCTGACCAATATGTCACCCAGATGGGCTACCTGATGGCCCAGGAGCAAAGCAGAGACCTCCTCCTGGAGAATGGCGGCCAGCTCCCGGGCTTTGCCCAGAAGCTCCAGGGAAACCGGGTGCAGGTGACCATTCCTTTGTTCTGCAAAAACCCAAACGCCCTTTTGATCGCTAAAGTCCGGAACGATCCTGGGCTGGATATCGGTTTGAATGGCCTTCTGCTTGCATAAAGTCAAACAGGCGCCACAGGAAGTGCACCGGTCCAGGATGGAGGCCTTACCCTCTTTCATTTCCACCGCATGGTAAGGACATCCTTTTAAACAAAGGGTGCAGCCATTACACAGATCCCTTTCAATCCATATCGTCATAGTTATTTCCTCAAATTTTTCTGTTACTGGTTACTGGTTGCTCGTTGCTCGTTACTGGTTGCTGGATGCTTGTTAAGCCCACATGTGCCCTTTGGGGCGCCACGAAGCATGAAAATACCGCCGTAGGGGTGGGTTTAAAACCCGCCCCTACAGAGCCCCAACAGAGGGTAAAGGGGTTAAAAATCTATTTTCGTACTAAACCGCCATGCCCCGCCTTTTGGGGCATGGCACCACGAAGCATGAAAATAGGCTCCTTGGAAGACGGATACTATTTTCGTATTAAAACGAGTAACGAGAAACCAGCAACGAGCAACGAGATGCCGTGGGCCTAACAGTAATAACATTAGGATGATACTCTGTAAGAATCTCTAAATAAGCCTTTTCTCTCTTAACCTTCCCATTAAGGCCCGGACTGCTGTTTTCGCATCTCCTTCGATTAGTTCGGTCTGCCTTTGCAGCTTGGGGGCAAAGGTCTTAATGACCTGCGTCAAAGATCCCTCAAGCCCGACGTCTTTCTTTTGGACACCGATATCCGCGGCATTCCAGATTTTAATCGGGGCCTTTTTCTGGCAGGAATCGATCAACCGATCGACACGGGGGTAACGAGGCTGATTCAACTTCCCGATTACGGTCAATAACCCAGGGAGATCCAATTCCAGTCGCTCATAACCATCTTCCGATTGGCTTTTAACAACCAGGCTGTCTTCCCGGACGGTTTCAATATCAAACACATAAGAGACCTGAGGCACTTTAAGATACTCGGCTACCTGAGGACCGATCTGGGCGGTATCGCCATCAATCGCCTGTCGGCCGCATAGAACCAGGTCAAAGGGACCAACGCATTCAATCGCTTTGCCCAGGGTAAAAGAAGTGGCCCAGGTATCCGCTCCGGCAAAAAGTCTATCGGTCAATAAAATACCTTCATCGGCACCCATTCCGATGGCCTCGGAGATGGCATCAATGGCCTGGGGAGGTCCCATGGATAGGGCTATAACCTTGCCTCCGTGGGTTTCCTTTAAACGGACCGCGGCTTCCAGGGCATGCCGGTCATCGGGATTGATTATGCTTTCGACCCCTTCTCTAATCAGGTTCCCGGTTTTAGGGTCTAATTTGACCTCGGTCGTATCAGGAACCTGTTTGATTAGAACAATAACTTTCATGTCTTTCACCTTAGAATATATTCGGCTCCTCAAAAGTCCCGTAAGCTTCCTTGAATATGCGGGTCATCTCTCCCACCGTACAATAAACCTTGCAGCAATCCACCAGGAAAGGCATGACGTTCTTCTTTTCCTTGACCGCGCCCTCCAAGTTCTTGAGGGTGCGGATGACTGCCTCGGCCGGGCGTTCCTGCCGGAGGGCCTTGAGTTCCCGGATCTTTCCCTCTGCCGATTCCTCCCGGTACTCATGGAGGGCCACATCCTCTTCTTCCCCCTCTACGTACTTGTTGACGCCCACCTTGATCAGTTCACCTTCCTGAACGGCCTTTTCAAACTCATAGGCCTGGCGGGAGACCTTTCTCTGGATATACCCCTGGGCTACGGCCTTAACGATCCCGCCGACTCCTTCAACCTCTTTCATCTCCTCAAGAATTTTTTCTTCCATCTGTTTGGTCAGGGTTTCTACAAAGTAGGAACCGGCCAGGGGATCCACCGTATCCCGCAAGCCCACTTCTTCCATGAGGATCTCCAGTGTCCGCAGGGAGAGCAAGGCGGCCCGGGGGGTGGGAATGGTGTACGCCTCGTCGAATGAACATAAGGCCGTGGTCTGGGCCCCGCCCAGGGCCGCGGCCAGACCGTAATAGGCCCCGCGGATGATATTGTTTTCCGGTTGGGCCTTGGTCAGACCCACGCCTCCGCCGCCGAAGAGCCCTCGGAGATACATGTTCTTATCCTTTTTGACCCCGTATTTCTCCTTTAAATTGACGGCCCAGAGCTTGCGGGCGGCCCGGAATTTGGCCACCTGTTCCCAGAGATTGCCGAAGATGTTTATGTTAAAGGAAAAGCGTCCCACGAAATCTTCGGCTGCGTATCCCCGGCGGATGACCTCATCGATATAGGCATTGGCGATCAGGATGGCATAGGCGATCTCCTGGGAAGAGGTGGCGCCGGATTCCCGGATGTGGTAGCCGCAGACACTGACCGGGTTGCACTTGGGCATTTCCTTTATGGAATATTCGATGGTGTCCCCGATAAGGCGGATGGCCGGTTCGATGGGGAAAACCCAGGCCCCCCGGCCGATCATTTCTTTGAGGATGTCATTCTGGGGAGTGGCGCTGACCTGATCCCTGGTATAGCCGAATTTTTCGGCCATGGCCTGGAACATGGCCAGCATGATGGTAGCCACGGCATTGATGGTCAACCCGACCCCGATTTTGTTTAAGGGGATGTCTTTAAAGGCGATCTCAAAGTCCCGTAAAGAATCTATGGCCATGCCCACCCGGCCCACTTCGCCTTCAGCCATGGGATCATCAGAGTCCAGGCCCATCTGGGAGGGGAGGTCGAAGGCCACATTCAAGCCGGTCTGGCCGTGGGCGATCATCAATTTAAAACGCTCGTTGCTTTCGGCCGGTGTCCCGAATCCGGTGTATTGCCTGGTGGTCCAGGCCCGACTGCGATAACCCAAAGGGTGAATCCCCCGGGTAAAGGGATAACTGCCCGGATCGGCCAGGTCTTTTTGATAATCAAATCCCACGGCCTCCAAATCCTCTGGCGTATAAAAGGGTTTAACAGAAATGCCGGATTGAAGAATCACCTCTTCAATGCCGTCCTTCTTATTTTTTTTATATCGGGCTACTCCC
>JACRBX010000321.1 GCA_016219225.1 Deltaproteobacteria bacterium | reverse complement strand
GACGTATTCCGCATCCTTCTTCAAAGAATCATAATATTCGGGGAAACCTACCCCGACCGTATCCAGCAGCATCTTGGGCGAAAACCCCAACTCTTTGGCCTGCTTGGTGATCAGAATGGCATCGCCGGCATACCCGATAAAGTAGAAAATATCCGGGTTGGTGCCTTTGATCTTGGTTACCAGAGGGGCATAATCCAGCGATCCGGATTTAAAAGGCTCGAAGGCCACCAGTTCAAACCCGGCCCTGGTCAAGGCTTCTTTGGCTACTTTGGAGTGGTCGACCCCGTAGGAGGTATCCTCGTAAGCGATAGCGATGGTTTTCGGCTTCGGTTGGATGGTACTCAGGTAGGCGGCCAGGGTATACTGGTAATCCGGGGAACGGGGGTGCAGCATGAAGAACCAGCGCTCCTTCCCATACATTTTATCTATCTTAACGGCCCCGCCGCCCTGCCAGACGGCTACGGGTTCGTACTTCTTCATGGCCGCCAGAAAGGCCAAAGTTTCCACGCTGGTGTAGCCTCCGTTAAGGGCCACCACCTTATCGCGGTTGATGAGTTTCTCGGCTGCAGAGACGATGACCGTCGGGTCGGCCTTGCTGTCTTCAATGATCAACTCCACCTTTTTTCCGAGGCAGCCGCCGGCGGCATTAATCTTCTCGATGGCCATATCGACACCGCGTTTTTCTTCCTGCCCGAGCACCGCATTGGTACCGGTTAACGGCAGGATAACCCCGATTTTTACGGTATCGGCCCCCTGGACAAAGGTGCTCGAAAGGTTGAAGACAAAAAAGAAGGTGATCGCCAAAATAAAGGAACTGCTAAAAAGACTGGGCATAAAAGTTTTCCTTTCTTTTTGATCATTATCTTAAATTCTCTTTCATCATTTCAATCACCCCGGCAATGGTGGTGCCCACCTGGACCCCGGCCTGCCGAAGGACGGCCACCTTACTGTGCACCGAGCTCCCGGCCCCGGCAATGATGGCCCCGGCGTGTCCGATCCTTTGCCCTTCAGGGGCGGTAGATCCGGCTATGTAGACGAATACCGGTTTTCGAATTTCTCCGCGGGCAATTAACTCGGCAGCTTCTTCTTCCATGGTGCCCCCGATCTCCCCGACCAGCAGCATGGCCTTTGTATTCGGATCTTCTTCAAAAAGCTTAAGGACGCTGCTGAACCGCAACCCCACGATGCGGTCTCCTCCCACCCCGATTACGGTACTCTGTCCCAGACCTGCGGCTGTGAGGCGCGAGACCAGCTCATAAGTCAATGTCCCGCTTCTCGAGGCTACGCCCACAAAACCGGGCCGGAAATATAGTGTCGGCACGAAGCCCAGTTTGGTCCGCTCCGGGGGGGAGATCAGACCCGGTGTGTTGGGCCCGATAATGGTAACACCCCGCTTTCTGGCTTCCTCCAACAGGCCCATGGCATCATGAAGAGGAACGTGCTCTGTCACGATCACCAACAGGCGAATGCCGTTATTCATAGCCTCCAGGGCGGACTCCTTAACGGCTTTGGCCGGAATAAACAAAACCGAGGCATCGATCCGGTGCTCATGACAGGCATCTTCAATCGAATTAAAGACTGGCACACCGTACACCTGATCACCACCTGAACCCGGCCGCACTCCGGCCACAATCCGGGTCCCATACTCCAGCATGTCCTTGGTGTGCTGCCTGGCCTGACCCCCGGTGATCCCCTGAATCAATACGTTTGTATCCCCATAGGCCAATATGCTCATCGGGGCCCCCTTACTAGGGCGATCACCTGATCGATCGATTCCTCCAGCCCGGCAATTGGGGTGATCCCAATTCTTTCCAGAATTTCTCTTCCTTCTTTCTCACGGTTGCCGACCATCCGAACCACGATGGGAAAGGGCGGTTGATAGGCCATTAGATAATCTTTGATGCCATCGGCCAATTCGTCACAGCGGTTCAACCCGGCAAATATGTTTATAAGAAGGCATCTGATGCCGGTACTGTTGTGAAAGATCTGGAAGGCCTCATAGATCCCCTGGCGGTTCATCTGGGCGGTATCCAGAAAATTGGCCGCCTTCCCACCCTTTAGATGGATGAGATCCAAAATGGCCATGGTGATACCGGCCCCGCTGGACAGGATCCCGATTTCCCCCCCCATTTGAATGTAGGTCCAGCCTTTGGCCTTATAGGCCTGCTCCTGCTTAAAACTTTCCTCTGATTGAGCCCGGGGCCGCAGCAGTTCAGGGTGCCTGAACTGGGCTTCATCATCGATGACTAGTGCACCATCCAGGGCAATGAAAGAGCCATCTTCCCGAATCCCCAGAGGATTGATCTCGGCCAGTTCACAATCATATTTCCGGAAGACCTCATAAAAACACAGCAGGAGCTGCTTAAGCTCGAATGGTCCCCCTCCCTGGGCCGCCTCCGGTTGCCGGTCATAAATAAATTGGGCCAGGGTCAAGGCCTCCGAATCGGTAAGTCCCTGCGAAATATTTATGGGCCATTTTTTTATTAAACCGGGTTTTTCCTGGGACAGGGTCTCAATTTCAATTCCGCCACTGGGGCTAAGTAGAATAACCGGTTGCTCCCTGGGGTAGTCTACGGCCATACCAAGATAAAGCTCTCCCTTCAGCAAGACCTTTTCCTCGACTAAAATCGTGTCAATCAGTTCCCCCTCATGGGTTCGGCCGAAAAGTGATCGGCCCAAGGCTTCCGCCTCCTGCGGGGTATCGGCAAAGCCGATCAATCCGGCTTTCCCTCTCTGTTTGGAAAGGGTTTGCGGTTTCAGCACTATGGGCCCTTTTAATTGCTCGGCCAGGCTACGGACCTGTTCGGGGGAAGCGGCCAGTGCCCCTCGGGGTATGGAGATCCCAGCCCCTTCGAATATTTTTTTGGCTTCATACTCATAGAGCTTCATACTTTGAATTCCAATAAATTCCGCATTAAGAAATCAAGTTCCGCATTTATCTTTTTCATATCTTTTCTGAGATGGCGTGTCAAGAAAAAAATGATGGTGGGAAAGATAACTTTTTGTGGTTTCCGCCCCGGGCCATTGTTATATACGGTCTGGATTTCCCCCTGCCCGGGAATGGCGAGTTCTTGCGTGGCCGTCAACTTTTACGGAGATGCTCAAAAGCTATGGGAATCAGGGCCGATGTTCCATCCAATGGAGATGGGGATTTCCCGGAGTATTTAAACATTGTCCAGGAGGAAATGGCCGTCCATAAAGCGACCAAGCTGAAGACGATTCGCTTGGTGGTGGGGGAAGCCGTAACCGTGAATCCTCAGAGACTATGCGATTACTTCGAAGTCCTCAGCCAAGATACCCCTGGAAGGGGCGACCCTGGAGTTGGAGATAGACCCCCTGGCTTGCCGGTGCACTCACTGTAAAAAGATATTTTTTATCGTCGATGGTGAGTATATCTATCCCAATTGCCGTTCGAACCAAATCGAAATCATCTCAGGGAAAAAATTTTTTATTAAGGACATTGTGGTGAAATAAAAATGATGTAAGGTATTCCATAATAGACCACTCGGATTCCCAACTTTCTTTCTATGAGGATGCCCCTGATTCGGATTTTGAGATTTTCGAAGATCATCCCCTCGATTATGGAATCGATCCCGATCTGAAATCATTTTCAAAAAGTCTTTTCCCCCCTGTTTTCCACTTTTTTTTCTTCTTGACCCTGTCTTTTGCCTATTTTATACTCTCTTTATGAAAAAGAAACTTCTTATCAATGATCATCAAATGCCATAGTGTGAGTGGTTAAGCGAACGGAGCGGATTCCGAACGGAGGCCCCATGTACTCCCTGGAAAGTGAACTGGAAATTATCGTTCGAAGTTTAGAAAGCAACTATCATCCAGAGAAGATCATCCTCTTCGGCTCTCTTGCGGAGGGAAACGCAGGGGAGGGGAGCGACGTCGACCTTCTGGTAATAAAAGAAACCGACAAGGACCCGTGGGAGCGAAGCGAGGAGATCGACCGCTTTATCCGGCACTATGTGCCAGCGGACGTGTTGGTATATACCCCCGGCGAAATACGGGAGCGGCTGGCGATGAACGATTTCTTCATTAAGGAGATCATGGAAAAGGGAAAAGTGCTCTATGAAAGACGAATTTAGAGCCATTAGCCGGGAATGGATCGCCAAAGCAGAGAACGACCTCAATTATGCCAGAGCAAGCTTCGGCGAGTTCGATGAGTTCTACTCGCAGATGTGCATTCTGTGCCACGATTCAGCAGAGAAATACCTGAAAGCCTTTATCGCCGCACACGGCGGTAGACCGGCGAGGACCCACGATCTGGTGACTTTGCTTCTTGATTGCATGCAGTTATCCGAGGAACATGCAGACCTTACCGGCATCGAACACCACTGCAGGCTGCTGAACCGTTATTACATCCCCCTTAAATACCCTTCCCATTATCCCGCTATGACCAGGAAGCAGGCGGAGGAAGCAATAGCCGCAGCCGAATCGATCGCGGATGAAATTTCCTCCAGGCTTGGTTACAGGTAATATCATGCGATGCAGGTTCCTCTGGTCTTCCGCGCCTGTTTTCCACTTTTTTTCTTCTTGACCATGTCTTTTGCTTATTCTATACTCTCGCCATGAAAAAGAAAACTCTTATCAATAATATAGTCGCTCTGTTAATTTGTTTTTTAAGTCTGACCGGAATCGGGACGGTTATGGCCGAAGAGGCAGGAGAGTTGGATACCGTCCTCTCTAAATTAAGGGACCGCTTTTCCTCCTCGAAAACCTTTCAGGCCGATTATATCCGGGAATTGGTGCCTAAGATCGCCTCCAAGCTGCCCTCTTCTTCTTTCCAGGCCGAAGGGGTGCTTTCTTTCCGGTCCCCCAATAAACTGCGGATGGACCAGAAAAAACCCCGGCCGGAACAATTGATTTGCAATGGCGACAAGGTCTGGTGGTATCTGCCGGAGGAAAAGGTAGTTAACGTTTACCGGTTAAAGGATTATTATTTACAAATCAAACCGATCATCGATTTTCTGTCCGGTTTGGGCAAATTGGATAAGGATTTTTCGGTGCGTCTGGACAAGAATCTACCCGAGGAGGCCCCTTTTTACCAACTGATCTTGAAACCCAAAACACCCCAGCCGGACTTGCAACAGATTCAGGTTCGGGTTTCCAAAACGACTTTCCTCCCTATGGAATTTTCATTCGATAATTTGATGGGCGACGGAACCCGTTTTCGTTTCAGCCGCATGCAGACCGGGGTGTCTTTAACCGGGTCCTTTTTTGAGTTTATCCCCCCGAAGGGGACTCAGGTGGTTTCCCAGTCACCGGTGCTTCCTCCCAAGAAATAGGAAGATAAAAAATCTTAAGCTGCTTTTTGGGGCCGTCCCGGTAATAACCGAGCAGGCCTTTTAAAAAAGAAACATATAAGGTCTCTTTTTCTCTCACATAGGTGAAAAGTAAACTGACCTCGATCCGGTTGAGGTCTTTTTGTTTCTGATGGTAATACAGTCCCCATAGAAATTTCGAAATCTCTTTGCCTTTTCCGTCCTGGTAGTATTCATAAACCCGGAAAAGCATGCCGTAATTTCTCTCCAGGCCTTCCCAGTCGGCCGGCATCAGGTCCGGAAAATAAAAATGCTCCATCCCCCGGCCATCCTCGGCATAATGGAAGAAAGGCCAAAACTTGGTCAACCTTTCCCAGCGGTTTTCCTTTTTAAAATAGACTTGATGGAACTTACTGATGTATATAAATCGATTCAGGACCTCGTCCCTTTCTTCGTCTTCCTCCTTTTCCTGAATAAAGATAGGCCAGAACAAAGACATCTTTTGCCTCTGTTCAACCTTGCGATAGGTGAGGAGGGGCCAGAATTTAAAAGCCTCCGTATTTTCCCCCCGGGCAAACTGAATGATGGGCCAGGGGAAATCCACCTGATGATAGTTGAAATGGTCCTCGGAGTAAAAATTAAAAAAAGGCCACAGGATAATGGTTTTATGCTCGTTGGGACTCTGTTCGGACAGATAGAGGGGGAACAGATAAAAATAGGTTTTAGGATGATCGGTGTCTAAATAGCGTTGTTGATACTGGCCGATGGGCCACAAAAAAAAGGTCTTTTGATAGGCCCCCATTCCTTCTTGTTTTTCCTGCCCATATAACGGCCAAATTCGGAATCCGGAACGCTCTCCGCCTTCTGTATAGGAAAAAATGGGCCAGAGGACATTATAAGTTTGGGTTTCCCCTTCCCGGACCCTGGTGTAGAGGGGCCAGAGGACAAACTGGATCTCATCCCGGGCGAACCGACCGCGGAATTCGCCTCCGAAGGGAAAGACCCCGCCATAAGATTTTCCTTCTTTATCTTTTCCCCAAAAAACCGGGAAGAAATCTACATTATTCTTGTCCTTTTCCTCATTTTCCTGGGCTGGGGTGAAGGAAGAGTAAAGGGGAATGAAGCGTTTTAGTGTTCCCTCGGGAGTCTTTCGGTAGCGTCCCAAAGGATACAGATATTCCAGTTCTTCAGTCTGTTCTTTCAGATTTTCCCGATAAGAAAAAAAAGGGCGGAAGGTCCATTCCTTTTCCTCGGGGCTTTCCGCCTGGGAATAAAATGGACCGGCCCCGTCCAAACGACGGCCCTGTTTTTCCCGATCAGTCTGAATATGGAAGAAAGGAGAGACGTTTTCCGGCTGAAGATCAGGGGAAAGATGGGCACAGCCGGAAACGGAGAGCAGGAATAAAAAAAAGAGAAGTGGGAAAAAAGGCAAGGGGCTGAGCCAGAGGGAAGAGGCTTTTAGTTCGGAGTTCGGAGTTCGGAGTTCGGAATCCATTATGTGGGGTTTACCATCGAATCCCCCTCGACGGACGGGCTTAACTCCGATCATCACCATTTTGATCCCTCGACCCCTTGATCCCTCGAATCCTTGCCCCCTCCCTTTCTCACTTAATGATCGTCCCGATAATCGTTCCCAGAATACTCACCGGGACCTGTTCCGAAAGTCCTTCCGTAGCCTTGGTGACGCTTCTCATGGTGTATTTGGCTTCTTTATACAAAGAGTCGTCATTAACCAATTTCCCCAAGGTCCCTTCCCCCTGATTGATTTTTTGAGTCGTCTGATTCAGGTTGACCGCCGTCTTATTCAGGTTGGCCATGGTATCCTTGGCCTCTTTGTATAGCGTGTCGTCATTTACCAATTTCCCCAAAGTCCCTTCCCCGGAGTCGATTTTGTTAGCCACCTTTTCCAAACTGGACATGGTCCTTTTTGTTTGATCATAAAACTCTTCATCTTTGATGAATTTTCCTATGCTCCCACGCCCTTCCTGTATATGATTCACCGTATCCTTTAAACCGGTCATGGTGGTCCGCATATCCTGATAAAGGGCATCGTCGCGAATCAATTTTCCCATGGTCCCTTCGCCCCGGGAAAGTCCCACGGTCATGCTCCGAATATCCTCGGTGGTCTTTTTGATATTAAAAAAGGTCTCTTTGAGGTTGTTTTTCCCCTCGTCGGTCCCAATTACTTCGCTCAGGGTTTTGGTCACGGACCGAATATCATCCATGGCCGGGATGGCCTTGGCCAGAAGGTGATCCAACTCAATGGTCGAACGGGTCTCCCTGATCACCCCACCGGCTAAAAGCGGAGGGACCTTTTCGCTGCCCGGATAAATCTCAATATACTTATCTCCCAAAACACCCTGGGTCCTGAGGACCGCCCTGGCGTCGGAATAGATCCGGATCCCTTTGAGGAGGGTCATAGTGACCTTGGCCTGGTTGCCGACCAGTTGAATATCTTTTACCCGGCCCACTTCAATCCCGGCGATCTGGATCGGACTGTTTACCACCAAACCCGAAGAGGAATCGAAAAGGGCCTCGATCTCATAACCTTGTGCTGCTTTGAGCTTAAATTTTTCCAATTTCAGGGTCATATAGCCAAGAACGATCAAACCGATAAAGACAAAAATCCCGACCTTGACTTCAATGCTTATACCTTTTTTATCCATTTTACCTCCTTCAATTCTCGAGCCCCCCTTTATCGGCAAAGAGGGGACAAAAAATCCTGGACAACGGGGTTGGATGATTGGCGAAAAATCTCCGGAGTCCCTACCTCAATGATCTTTCCTTCATAGAGCATGGCAATGTTGTGGGCGATTCGGAAGACACTCTGGATATCATGGCTGATGACTACGCAGGTCATCTGGAATCGCTGTTGGGTATCTATAATTAAACGGTCAATCGAGGAGGTCATAATCGGATCCAACCCCGTGGTGGGTTCATCAAAAAGCAGGATGTCCGGATCCAGGGCAATGGCCCGGGCCAGGGCCACCCGCTTACGCATGCCGCCGCTCAATTCCGAAGGCATTTTTTCTTCAATACCCGATAGCCCTACCAGGGCCAACTTTTCAGCCACCACCCGGGTAATCTCTGAATGGGTCATTTTCCGGTGTTCCCGCAAAGGAAAAGCCACATTATCCCCGACGGACATGGAATCAAAGAGGGCCCCTTCCTGGAAAAGCATTCCGAACCGCTTTCGAACCCGGTAAAGGTCCCTCTCCCGTAAGCGGTTTAACTCTTCATCGTCAATCCAGATCTCGCCGCTGTCCGGCCGGATCAGACCCATAATATGTTTAAGCAGGACGCTCTTCCCGCCCCCGCTCAAGCCGATAATCACGGTCGTCTGTCCGGAGGGGATGGTCAGGTTCAGGTCCTGTAGAACGTGCTGGCTTCTAAAGGATTTATTGAGATTGACTAAACGGATCATCTTTAAATACCAAAAAAGGCTATAGGCTATAGGCTATAGGCTATGGGCAATGGGCAATGGGTTGCGGATTATTGATTTTCCTATTGCCTCTCGCCTATTGCCCATTGCCTGTTTCTTAAAACAACAAAGAGGTTATAACATAAGTGCCGATTAATATGGAAACCGAGGCAATGACCACTGCTTCGGTGGTGGCCCTTCCAACCCCTTCAGCCCCCCCGGAGGTATGGTACCCCTTGTAGCAACCAACCAGGGTCAGGATCAGTCCAAAAACAACCGATTTGACCATTCCCTGAACCAGGTCGTCTAACTCCATCATATTGATCATCTTATTAATAAAGACGCCGGAATTGATTTTTAAAAGAACTACCCCGACAAAATAGCCGCCAATGATCCCCACAAAGATATTAATGGCAGTCAGGATCGGCACCATCAGGATCCCGGCCCAGATTCGGGGGACCACCAAATATTGAATGGAATTAATGGCCATAATCTCCAGGGCATCAATCTGCTCGGTAACCCGCATGGTCCCTAATTCCGCGGCCACGGCCGAACCGGCCCGGGCATTGACCATCAGGGCCGTCATCACCGGTCCCATTTCCCGGGCCAGGGATAAGGCCACGATCCCTCCCATAAGGCTTTCCCCGCCGAACTTCCTAAAACCATGATAACTTTGAAGGGCCAGGACCATTCCCGAAAAAACACCGGTAAGAACCACGATAAAAAGGGATTTTACCCCGACAAATTCCATTTGTTTGATTAAATTCCTGATGCGGAACGGAGGGATAAAGGTCCAGGCCATACTCCGGAGGAACATAAGCAGTATCCCACCTAATTCAAACAGGAAGGAAAGGACATGGTTCCCAATAGCAAAAAATATTCGGTTAATCATGACGCCCTGACATTTAAGAAAAAGGATATCAAATCGTTACCTCTTAATCGGCTCAAAAGGATAAGTCAAGAAAAAACCTGAGAAGCCGGCAATCCATCGGGACCTAAATACTGGCACTTCCCCGGCCCATCTGCTATAATATATCTTAAAGAATAATCTTGAAAAATGCAAGCGAGGAGAAAATAATGACCGGAGCCATCGTGGTCGATATCCAAGGGGATTTTACCCAATTAATGAGTGGGGCTCTAGCCGTTCCGGGGACCAATCTGGATTATCTACATAAGATTTCGAAAGCGATCGATCAAATAAAAGGATTGGGGATCCCACTCTGGGCCTCTCAGGACTGGCACCCCGCCGACCATATTTCCTTCCACACCAATCATCCCGGGAAAAAAATTTATGACAAGATTACCCTTCAAGGGAAAGAGCAGATCCTTTGGCCGCCCCACTGTGTTCAAGGAACCCCGGGGGCGGACCTTTTAATGGATCCCGGCCTGTTTAAGGCCATTATCCAGAAAGGACTGGATCCCCGTTATGACAGTTACTCCTGTTTTCAAGACGACGGGAACCATGAAACCGAATTGGATGGTATTTTAAAAAACCAGAGGGTCAAAAAGGTCATTATTTTCGGCATCGCCACCGACTACTGCGTCCGCTGGACCGCTTTGGATGGATTGGCCAGAGGGTATAAGATGGTGGTGATTAAATCCCTTTGTCGGGGGGTGGATCTTGAAACATCGACCCAGGCCTTAAAAGAAATTAAGGCGAAGGGCGCAATTATCTTGGAAGATCTGGATACTTTCGTCGCCCTGCAGACCTGATGCTAACGGCATAGATCGGTATTCGAACTAAGCCCTCATGCCCCGGGGGGCACCACGAACCATGAAAATTTTTTAGAGGCGAGGAGCTATGGGCTTTAGGCGATGGACAAGGTGCAAGGTTTTTACATTGCAACTTTCTCTTCAACTGAACCCCGACCCCTGGTCCCTGATCTCAGAGCTTTATTTTCGTACTAAACCAATTCGTCCGCAATCCTGGCCCCAAGGGCTTTTATCTTTTCCATATCCCCGGCCCGAAGGCCGTGACGCACCAGGGGCACGTTTTCCCGGATAGGGACCAGGTGGACATGAAAGTGATCGACGATCTGCCCGGCTGTCCGGCCATTGAGCTGATAAACCCTCATACCGTCCGGTGTCAGGGATTTTTTAATCGCCAGTGCCACTTTCCTGGCGGTATGCATGACCGCCGCCAGGTCGCCCTCCGGGATATCAAAAAAAGTGGCAGAATGGTTTTTCGGGATGATCAAACAGTGTCCGTCCGAGCTGGGGTTGATGTCCATAAAGGCCAAAGTCCGGTCATCCTCAAACAACTTCACGGAGGGTATCTGACCGGCAACAATCCTGCAAAAGATACAATCCTCAATCATATTCTTCGTTCTTCCCTGTGAATCTCCTGATTTGGTTCCTGTAGCTTATGCTTTTGATACCCCACTTGAAGAAAATTTTCAACTTTTTACGAGATTGTCAAACCCGACTGGCCTTGATGGCCTCCTGCAAGGCCTTTTGATCCACAGGTGGCGGCAGGATATCGTCCCTCGCAACCAGGGAAATGGCTTCAAAGTCGCAGCCGGTGGCGCAAACACCGCATCCGATGCACCGGTCTAAATTTAACTCCGGCTTGTCTTCGTCCCCCATGGTCAGGGCTTCGGTGGGGCACCGGTCTATACAGGTCCCGCAGGAAGTGCACAGGTCGCTGTTATGTTGGGGTTTGAACCCGGAATTCATCGCCAATCCGGGTTTCGGCTGGGCCAGGGCAGTCTTCAGCATCATGCAATGGCAACTGCAACAGTTGCACAGAAACTCGATTTCCTGACGATTGATGGTTGCGTGAACCAGGCCGGCCTCTTCCGTTTTATTGAGGATCTCCCGGGCCTCTTCTTTGGAGATCTGACGGCCCATCTTCCGGTCGATGATAAACTGGGCACCCATGCCGAATTGCATACAGACCTCATCGGGTTTCCCGCAATCGTCCTTTTCATCGATCAGTTTGGCCTCATGACGGCAAAAACAGGTGGACACAGCCAGCGGTTGATATTTTTCAATATAGGAAGCTACCTCCTGATAGGTATGGATGGTATTCTCGGCCTGAATTTTCCGGTCTACGGGAATGACGCGGGTGGTCGGATAAGTAAACTTCAGAGGGCCTTGTTCGGCATCCACGGCCGCCTTGAAGGCATGGATCAATTTGGCGAGTCTTTTATCCTTTTCCGTGTGGGTCCCTCTCATGAATTGGAATTCAAAGATTCCCGGTACGAACGTCGGCGCACTATAAAAGGTAACCCCCCCCATGGAACCGGCGGTGCAAAGTCCTTTATAAGCCATCCCTTCCAGAATGGGGCTTATCTCAGTCGCCTCTTTTCCCATTTCTTTGGCGATGGCTTCAGCCGGATGAAAACCCTTGGGGATGGCATTGTAGACACCCGCCTCATCAGGGGTAAAAAGTTCTTCAACCAGATTGTAAAATTCAGGGATATCCTTACCCGGATATCTTCCCCGTCTTTTGGCCAGTACCTCGCATAGTTCATGATATACTTGTTCAGCCATCTTTTTTACCTCCTAGCGTTTTTCATTTTGAATTTCATCAAAATTATTCCTTAGATAGATTGCAAGCAATAAGATTGCAAGCAAGGTATTTGCATAAAAAAATTACTTCATAAATTGCTCCCGGAGCTTGCCGATCAGACTGCGCAGGTCCTTCTTTTCATTTTCCGTAAAGGCCGCCAAAAATTCTTTGTTGGCTTCTTCGATCAGTTTCCTGGCCTCAAATCCTGTTTCTTTTCCCTGTTTGGTTAAATGGATCTTTATGGAACGCCGGTCGTCGGGGTTTCCTTTGCGTTCGATTAACCCCGCGGCTTCCAGACGGTCCAGAATACCGGTCAAGGTGGCGCTGTCCAATTCAACTTTTTTCCCGAGTTCACCGGCTATGATCTGATCTTCCTCGGCCAGGAACCCCAGGACCATGGCCTGGACCGGGGTGATATTGAGCCCGGATACCTTCTGGGTCATAAATTTTATGCCGGTTTGACTGGCTTTAGCTAATTGAAAAAAAATACAATTATCGGTTTTCATCTACCATTCCGCCATTTATTTCGTTTACAACTATCTTGTATACAATATAATAAAAACTGTCAAGGAGTTTTTAAAAAGTCTTTTTGCTTTCAAGGTAAGCCCTGTCTTCGGCTTCCATGACCTGCAAAATGGACTTGAAGCCTACTTCCTTCATGATCTTCAAAGTGGACCTTTCCTTGTTCATGGCTTTAGCAAAAACAAGTACCTGGTTCATCAGTTCCTCCACCGGGCAGGCATTGACCACGACCTGGTTGGCCTCCAGCTCGGAAGCCGTATACCGTTTGCCGGTGAACTGGGCCTCCAGGGCCATAGGTCCGGGCAGGGCCTTTTTAATAATAGCATCCATGCCCGGCATAAAGGGGATATTGATATCCACTTCCGGAAAGCAGAAATAACCCCGCTCCGTGCGCATGAACCGGAAATCAAAGGCACAGGCCATGATCGCCCCGCCGGCAAAGGCGTGACCGTTGATGGCGGCAATGGTGATCATGGGATAGGTCAACAGCCGCCGCAAAACCTTCATGATGCGCATAGGAAATTGGAAAGCCGTTTCCGGGTCTTCGGCCACGGCCGACATCAGCCATTGCAGATTGATCCCATTGGACCAGATCTTTTTATCGGCACTGGTAACCACCAAAACACTGGCCTTGGTCCGGTTTTCGATTTCATCCAAAATGTCGTAAAAAGCATCAAGGAATTCAAAGGTAAACAGGTTCTCTCCGCTTTTCATGGTCAATACAGCTACATGGTCCTCCAGGGTATACTCAAAATGGTCCATCAGTCATCCTTTCTTTCTTGAAAAAATGTAACCCACCGGTTACAATATAAAAAAGGGAATGTCAATGTTTTCTTGCTGACCTGTGCCCCCTGACAACACCATCTGAGGCCTATTTTAACCAAGTCCGGCTTTTTTCACCGGAATAAGCTGGCCAGAGGGCCAGGATCTGGGACCGGATACCCTTGCAGCAGAATTACAGGAAGGACAATAACCGTTCGCCTTAAAAACCGCCTTTCCTCGGGATTTTAGGGTAATTCCAGAATAGAGTGGGAGGTGTATGATGCGTCAACTGCTCGTTGAATGCAGCGATCCGGGGCTGGTTGTGACGCTGGCGGAGGAGTTTGAGAATGTATTGCGACACGTTGACTTTGAACGTGCTAAATTCCTTCAAAGTCGCCTGAACGATCTGGCTCGTGAACTGGGGACTGAGTTTGAGGATGCGTGGCGGGGTTTTCGTCTCGAAGTTCCCAATGACGGCGGTAGCCCGCTTTCTTTTGGCAACCGTGATCCCGTAGACGAGGAGAAAGTCAAACAACTATTGAGCCAGGCAGAGAAACAAGGGGTTGGGCAGTTCGGGATGCGGAATACCCTTTTGCTGCCTCAAGATGGCCCGGCGCCGGAGACCCGGGAACAATATACCAGAGATCTCGCGGATGCCATCCGTTACACTTGGCTGGAGGATGGTTCCATCCTTCGTCGTCCGCTTGACTTGCCGCCGCCTATGGAAACCCATCGTCTCCAACTCATCGAGGAACACGTCACGCCAATACTTCGCAGGCAGGCCCGGTATCCGTCCGTGGGGCATTCCTGGATTCACGACACGGTGCAACAGATGGAAAAGGCGTTGCAGGAGGTGGACACCCGGGCCGAAGCCGTGATGGAATACGAATTGGCACGGCTGACCCTATCCCAGGTAGAACCAGGCAACTACACTCGTTGGGCGGCCCTGGCGGTTCGTCTTGGGAAAGAAGTGGGAAAATGGTTTTCGGCTGCGGAGGAGCGGCTTGAGCACCTTTATCAGCGGGTCGCTCTGATCGATGTCCTGTGGACTGACATTCGAGGAATGGGCAGTGCCCGTCCCTTTCTGAAAGATCGGCTGAGGTCTCTTATTAAGGAAGCGAAGAATGTGTATACGGAGGATGGTCAAGAGGCCTTGCGGTTAGTTTACAGGGATCTGTGCAAGCCTCCTTGGGGGATAGGGGATGCCGGAGATGAGGAATGACCGGCTTCGCCTGGCTTCGATAGAAATCACAGAACAGTGCAATAATCACTGTCCTTACTGCGATCAACCGAAGTCCGGACTTTTCATGCCGGAGGCGCTATTTTGTAACCTGCTCGACGAGCTTAAGGCCGACGGAATCGAAGCCGTGGCCTTAGGAGGCGGTGAGCCGACACTTCATCCGTTGCTGCCTGAGATGCTCGGAGCGGTTCGTCAGCAAGGGCTTCGCGCTGGACTTACTACCAATGGATTCAATCCTCACTTGGTTCTGGAATTGGCCGACCAGGGATATTTGGAGAGTTTCGGTGTCTCAGCGGGAAAGGGAGAATGGTTGCGGTTAGTCTCTCATCCCAGAGCTATTGTCAACTTCCTGTTGTTGCGGGGTGGTATGAATGTGACGATTCGTCAAGCAGCAACCGCAATGCTTCGTGGCGCCAAATGCCTTCTTCTCCTTGGCTACAAGGGCGCCCGATCCGAATTCATGCCTTCCTCTACCGAACTATCCGATGTCTTCACTATGCTGAACATACTGGGGAGGAAACTGGGCGTGACCATCGCCGCTGATGACAACATCCGCCGCCGATTTGGCCTGACAACCACTTGCGGTGTGGGGTTTCTCCGTGTGCGGATTGATGGCACCCGGGAGCCGTGCTGTTTTGCAAATTGCGAATTCCGGGCCGCACCCCAACCGATTTCACCCAAAATTCATCGATAGTAACCCAATTTATCATCTCCCGTGTCGCGTGTTGAAAAATTAGTATGCTGTCCCCGGATTTATGCCCTGGCGATCACTGACTGACCGAAAATACTCTTTCACTTGCAACCATGTTCTTTGGAGGATTTCTAAACTCCCTGAGCCCGTTTCAATTCTGAGTCCAAACCTCTCAGCGAATTCCTCTGCGCTCTTCATCAGTTCCTCTTTTTCCATGACCGGAGAGGGAATAAGCAGAACCCGTTCATAATTTCTCAGGAGACGTTTCAGTATGTCGGGTTCGTACCCCCTGCTTTCGCCTTCCCTGAAGATCTCTTTCCAGTGTCTTGCGAACCCAGGAGTCCAAAACATCGTGCCTGCGCACTTGCATTGCTCTTCATAATAGTTCTCGCGTCCACCAATCAGCAGACCCACGCAGTCGTCAACAGGATGATCTTCGTCCATCGGGATAAATAAAGGAACGTGAAGGTTTGCCAAAAGCTCTCTTGGATTTCCAAGGGCATTTCCACACAATCCATAGCCCAGGAAAATGGCATCCACGAAAGGCCTCATTCCCATTGCAGCTTCCTTCACTCCCTCCCGCAAATGGGCAATTACGGAATGAAGTCCCACCCTCATACATTGGACAACGACGTTGAATTCCTCCTCCGGAGGGAAGACCTTCCCAATGTAATCCTTCGGTTTGGTCAGCCCCCTCCGACTTGCCTCCACTGCCTCCGAAAAACCAATTGAGTGTTTGTCTGTCAATACATACACTGTGGACACATCCGGGTCCTTCGCCAAAATATTTGCGAACTCAAGCTCAAGAGACTGGCACATGATAATTCCCAAAAGTGACATACAATTCTTCCTCCTCTGGCGATCTTCCTATTTGTTACAGATGCTTCTCCAACGGTCGGAAAGAGCTTTTCGGAAAAAAACCTGCATTTTCCCCACCGTCCGGTTATGCAGGGGGGCTCCAAGCCATTACATACCGGAGGCTGGATATGTCACTGCCTTTCAACAGCTCTGCTGGTAGGTCGATGATCGATCTCGAACCTATTTCCGAACTAAAGAGACAAATAAAGAACTTCCTTGCCGGAACAAGCTAAACACAGTGGTCCGTCATTTAGCGGATATCCTTCCTTACATTTAGGACAAACCCCGAGGCTACCACGCGGGCGACGTTGGATAAATCTGCCGGTCACCTTCACCTTCTGCACCCCACAGATTTCATAACCTGCTTCCTTGATTTGCGCTGCCAGCACATCCCTATCCTGCTCCTTCTTTGTTTTCAACTTAAAGAACCAGGCCTTCAATTCCGGCCAAGGGTCGAGCTTGTCCGTATCTACAAACACCCTTACCCCTTCTCCGCTCTCTTTATCATAAAGAGTCAGAGCAAACCGCCCGACATTGACCACGATAAGCCAGCCATTGCCCGCCGTACAGGGGGTTAACAATTGAATGGCGTCAGGCAGGCATTTCGGCGTCTCACAGAGGGCGTCCAAAAGCCCTCCTACCGGCAGGTGGCGGTAAGCGAGGTCGACCATAAAGCCCCCGATGATGACCCCCGGCGCTTCATAGCCGTGAAAGGCCTTCACCCGGTCCACAAATTCTTCATACATATAATCCCGGATGTTCATTAAACGGCCTCCACCCGGCAGGGAACATAGCGGTGCAGGGGCGTGCCCAGAAAATCCCGGTTGGTGTTTTTGGTCAGGCGGTTCACATTGGCCCCATAGACCTTGCCGTCGTAGACCATGCCGAACCCATGGGGAATGGCCACGTGCCCCCTACGGGCCGTATCGGTGACTTCCAGTTCAATGGCTTCCGAGCCGGCCTCGGTAGTCACCCGGACCTGCTGGCCGTCCTTGAGCTTAAGTGATTCCGCATCATCGGGGTGCATGGCCAGGGTACAGGGCCGTTTGCCTTCATTCCAGGCCGGGTTGCGCATGAGGGTGTTGGCATTCATGGAGGTATGGCGCCCGGCCATGAGGATCAAAGGATAGGTCAGATCGGGTTTCAGGGCTATTTCTTCCCGGGGAGCTTCGATCCCCCGGACCGTATCCAAAAGCTCGGGGATAAGCAGATTGATTTTTCCGTCTTCGGTATGAAGCTCTTCAAAGTTATTATTCGGATCCACCTGTCCGACCCAGAGGCCTTCCGGATGGTCAAGGATTTTTTGAAAAATCTCTTCTCCAAGCCCGAGTCCCGGGGTAAATCCCGCCCGGGCAGCCTTTTCATGAAAGGACTTGGGAGTCATTTGCAGGATACCCCAGAGGGCCGCCAGGTGAACGGATCCTAAAACCTTCCCCAGCGTCTTGCCGACAATAAAGGGCAGGACCTTCAAGGCCGCCGGTTCTTTCTGGGCATAGGCCATCAGCGCCGCACCAAAGGCCTGCCTGCTTTTTTGCGCCGCCTCGTAAAGGCTCGCCGGGATAGGGGGGATCAGACCCAATCGATCGGCTAAGCGGAGTTGGATCTCCCCGGCTTCCAGTGGCTCACCTTCAGGCTCGATGATGGGCCGCCGCATCTGAAAGAAGATGCCGGGATAGGTCAGAGCGAAAAAAGTGCCGTCCCACGATTCAAACCGGATCGGGCAGGCAACACATAATGCGACAAGACCGCCGTTTCCGTCATGGCCAATTCGGAAGTGACCAGCAGATCCAGTCGCCTGAAGGCATTTTCATAGGCGGTGGTATCGGCATAAGAGCGCAAAGGGTTGGAGGCCGAGACCAAAACCGCCCGCAGACGCTCCGGATGATCGGACAGGATTTCCTCCGGCATGACATTGGGAGGGAAAGTAGCCGAGACCGGGAATATATCGGTTGTGACGGTTCGCCATGTTTTGGGATTCCGTTCATCGGAATGACCGCCTCCGGGCATCAGGTGACCGGGGAAAATAAACCCTCCGGGAACACAAAGCCTCCCGCAGATGGCCTGGAAAATGGCAATCAGGTAAGAGGCCGCGGCGCTGTGGCGGTTCATGTAGATACCCAGATCGTAGCGCAAACACGATTTACGGGTAGCAAAGAGTTGGCTGATTTCCCGGACCTGATCGAAATCAAGACTGCAAGTCCGGACGGCCGCCCGGGCATCAAAATTCATAAACAACGATTTTATATTCTCAAACCCGGAGGTGTGATTCTCGATATAGTCCTTATTTTCCCAGCCTTCCTGAAGGATAATGGCGATCATAGCCCGAAGAAGAAGGGCATCCGTCCCCGGCCGGATGGGCAAGTGTTTATCGGCAATTTTAGCTGTTTCCGACAAACGAGGATCGATCACAATCAGAAGCTTGGCAGGATCTTTGGCGATCCTTTGCAGGTGTCGGGGAGCCTGGGGGATCTGGTGGCTCTGCATCCCGTTCCAGCCTAGGATTAGAAAAAGGTCGGTTTCAGCTACATCAGGGGCCCCATGCATGTATTGCCGGCCGAACATACGCCCATGAACCCAGAGCATGCCGGAAAATTCCTGGGCCAGGGCGCTGTAGTGATACTGAGAGCCGAGCCCCCTTAATAATCGGACCCCGAAGGCGGCCTCAAAATGGCAGGCCTGACCGCCGCCGCCCATATAAGCGAAAGAACGGGGGCCGTACTGATCGATAATCCCCTTGAGTTTATCAGATATTTCATCGATGGCCTGGTCCCAGGAGATGCGCTCGAAACGGTCCCCCACCCGCTTTAAGGGGTATTTGAGACGATCGGCATGGTGTTGATGATAAGCAACATGCATCCCCTTCCGGCAGACATATCCCTGGCTACGGACATTTTCTTTATCCCCTTTTACTTTTGCGATGCGATTATTTTCGACTACCACCTCCAGACCGCAGTTCTGACCACATAATACACAGGTTGTTTTGTGAGTCGTTCCCATAAGCTCCTCCGATTGTCCTAAAAATTTTACGGCGCACCAAACCCTCATGCCCATTGGGGCACCGACGGATCAAAAAAATATTTTCTCCGAACTCCGAACTCTAAACTCCGAACTTATTTTCCCGCTAAATGGATTTTTCCCAACCCTGCCCGAAGTCAGCCAGGGGCCTGATCTCCAGCACCTCAAAGGTCACAGCCGCCTGGATCATTTTCGCCGCATTGGGACCGGCTTTTTCAGCGATAAGGGTCCGAATCTTTTCCAGTTTTTCCCCTTCCGTCGCGATTTCAGCGGCTTTCAGATAGAGGCGGACTCCTTTCCATTCGGGCAGAGTCTTCCCCGGTTCCATGATCATATAGGCGGCCCAGGGGTTTTCCTTAAGATTGGCTAAGGTCCGGTTATTCCCCAGACCCATAAATACGGTCTTGGGATCGGTCATCAGGGGGGAACCAAAATAGGCCACATTGACCTTGCCGTCTTTGGCGGCCGTGCTCAGGGTGCCCAGACGGGGCTGCTTATTAAAGTATTCCATCAATTTCTCATTCATAAAATTCTCCTTTCCCGGATCAAATAGTGTTGATCCTTTAAAAAATTTTGTAAGGGTTTAGACATTTGAAAAATCTGCGGTTGACCCTATTTGGGCGGTGTCCGGATCATACCGGGTACAACCCGAATTATTTTATGCGGATTTTTTTTGACCCTGGCTTCCGCTTTGGAGTCGGCCATGACATAGACCGGTTCCGGCCGGTCCCTGAGAGGTTTCAGAATTCTTTCAACATGGTCCTTCTTGTTTGCCAGGTAACCGGCTTTAACCTCTTCACCGGCCGGGCACACGGCCATGCAATAGCTGCAGCGGTAGCTCATGCGGAACATCAGGGATTGCCACATGAAAGCCGTTTCCCGATCGGTGAAATGGGACCGGTATTCGGCCATGTCCTGTGAGGTGACCATGGCTTCCACCCAGTTATTAAACCCGGCCATGTTGTCCCTGTAGGTATGGGTAATGCAGGCTACAAAGTCAAAGGGCTGGCCTTTGCTGATGGCTCCGGTAGGGCAGACGACGGCGCATAGATTGCATTTGAAGCAGGGATTCTCCGTTAGAGGCTGGTCGTATTGATCCACCAACCCATTGATCAGAATACTATCCAACTGGATGGCACTGCCGAATTTCGGATGAAGAACCAGCCGGTTCAATCCCATATGGCCAAGACCGGCCTCCACGGCCATAATTTTGTGGCTCACGTCCCAGATCTTTCCGGGATACCGATCCAGGTCCATAGGCCAACTTTTGTTGACGACGACCCCTCGGATGCCCAATCCATTTAAGCGCCGAAGAATCTCACGAGACACACCGGAAATCTTATCACCCGTGTGATGATATTCTTCATTGGCTACATAACGGGCCGGACTCTGAATGTTCTCGCGGTTATTGACCCTGATAATGGAAATAACGCTGCGGGCCAGGGAATAGACGTGTAAG
>JACRBX010000320.1 GCA_016219225.1 Deltaproteobacteria bacterium | reverse complement strand
CTGGGTATCCCATTCCTCAAGAAGACAGAGTTCATTTTCGTTATCCACATTCTGGCAACAGTCACAGCGCAGGCAGCCCTTTTCGGTCCGTATGGATCCGATCAATAAAGCTATCGTTTGTGACAGCTCCAGGTGCTTCTCGGGAAGAACCTTCATGCGTATGACGACCAGAATCATAAAAAAAGTTAATGCAAAGGAGTAGCCAAAATTCCGAAAAAAGAAAAATCTTGGAATCAGGTCTGATATCGCAGGGTTTTATTAAGAGGAGAGAATAGGGTGGAAGGTTAAAACGATAGGAGGAGCCTCCATATTTGGTGGAACCTCCATATATGGAGGGAATTTTTGAGGATTAGAAATAATTTTCTTATTGCACATTATGGCATATTCGTGCAATAGTTAAATTGGTAAATACAGAAAATGCATTAACCCTATTACATAAGGGTCGGAGGAAAAAATGAAAAGAAGGTCAATGGGGCGATACCGGACCGTAAGCACGGCGGGGGAGCCGGTACGGGCATTCATACCCGATCCGTTGCCTCCTGATCCTCCACTGAAAATATCACCGGAGCTTCGGGATGAGTTGGATCGGGCTCTTATCGCCCTGGGGCGGCTGGATAGCGCCTCTGCTTATCTGCCCGATACGAACCTGCTTCTGTACATGTATATCAGAAAAGAAGCGGTTTTATCCTCACAGATCGAAGGAACTCAGTCGTCCCTGTCGGACCTCCTTCTTTTTGAGATGGAAGCCGTGCCGGGCGTTCCTATAGATGACGTAGAAGAGGTTTCGTGCTATGTGGCAGCTCTGACCTATGGTTTGGACAAAATCCGATCAGGCTTCCCCCTTTCCAACCGCTTATTGAAGGAAATCCATGCCATTCTTTTAAAAAGCGGCCGGGGCAGCAGAAAAGATCCCGGAGAATTCAGGCGGAGCCAGAACTGGATTGGCGGAACACGCCCGGGCAACGCAGTCTATGTACCTCCTCCACCGGATGCTGTTCAGGGGTGCATGGGAGAGTTGGAGCTTTTCTACAATAATGAACGGGGGAAAATTAGTACCCTGGAGAAAGCAGCGCTGACCCACGCCCAGTTCGAGACCATACATCCCTTTCTGGATGGGAATGGACGGCTTGGCAGACTGCTGATTACGCTCATACTTTGTAATGACGCTATCCTGCATGAACCCCTGCTCTACCTGAGTCTTTATTTCAAAAACCACCGGGATGAATATTACGACCTGCTTCAGAAAACCAGGCTTGAAAACGATTGGGAAGGCTGGCTTTCTTTTTTTGCCAAAGCGATCCTTTTAACGGCGGAGCAATCAGCAGAAACAGCCAAGAGACTGATCCGGTTGGCCGAAGAAGACAGGGTTGCCGTGCGTGGTCTGGGTCGCATCGCAGGATCAGCCCTGATGGTCCACCAGAGTCTTATGCAAAGGCCGTTAGCGGATGCCGCCAGACTTTGTCAATCTACCGGGCTGGTTCCAAACACGGTCAACAAGACCCTGAAGGCTCTGGAGGATGCCGGGATGGTCCGGGAAATCACGGGCAGGAATAGAAACCGGGTATACGCGTATCGAAAGTTTATCGATGTGATGAATGAAGGAACGGAGCTTCTTTGAAGATATCAGCCTTGAAGGTTTGGTTGCCGCGATCAACCAGGTGGACCAGGTCCTGTCCGCATAGGGATGCCGGACCGCTTAATCCGACTCTTTGATCTCCGGACGAACTATCCCGAGCTTATGCATCCTGGCCCTCAAGGTGCTCGGGTGGAGGCCCAGGATGACCGCGGCCCCGTCTTTTCCCTCGATGCGCCAGCGGGTTTCCGATAGGGTCTTAACGATTTGGTTTCGCTCCACCTCTTCCAGGGTATTCATGCCGGCCGGAAAGGGAAGGGATGGAATCTCCAGTTTATCCGCCAATTGCAATACCGGCCCGGGGCACAAGATCACGGCCCGTTCAATGATACTTTCCAACTCCCGGATGTTCCCGGGCCAGGGGTAATCCTGGAGGGCCTTCATCGTTTCCTTCTGGATGGAGGTAATCTGCTTCCCTAATTTTCTGGCATATCGTTCCGTGAATGCCTGGACCAGGATCGGTATGTCTTCCCGGCGCTGCCGTAAGGGAGGGACCGTGATGGGGAAGACGTTGAGCCGATAGTAAAGGTCCTGCCGAAACCGGCCCTTGCGGACCTCCTCTTCAAGATTTCGGTTGGTCGTGGCCACGATTCGCACGTCGACTTTAATGGTCTGGGATGAGCCCAGGCGCTCAAACTCGTTATGCTGGATCACCCGGAGCAGTTTGGCCTGCAACTCCAGCGGTAGTTCCCCTATCTCATCTAAGCAAAGGGTTGAGCCGTGGGCGACCTCGAATCGGCCTACCTGGCGGGTATCGGCCCCGGTAAAGGCCCCTTTCTCCCGGCCGAACAATTCGCTCTCTATTAAATTGGCCGGCAGGGCGGCACAGTTGACGGTGATCAGCGGCCGATCCTGGCGGGGGCTCAGGCTGTGGATGACGGCGGCGATCAGTTCCTTTCCCGTACCGGTCTCACCGAGGATGAGAACCGTTGTGTTCTGAGGAGCGACCTGTTCCGCCCGGTAAAGAACATATTTAATGCCATCGCTTTGACCGAGAATATGGTCGAATTGATGTTTCATTTTGGACTGTTGACGGAAGTAGATATTCTCGGTCTCTAATTGGTCTTTCAAGGTCTTGATTTCAAAAAGGGCCGTGCGCAGGGATTCCTCGGACAGGCGATGTTCTTCAATCTCATGCCCCAGTTGTTCGTTGGCGGTCCGAAGTTCGATGGTCCGTTCTTCCACCCGTCGTTCCAGTTCGTTATGGGCTTTTTGCAAGGCCTCGGCCAGACGTTTCCGTTCGGTGATATCGCGGATATTACACTGAATCACTTTTTGATGATTGACCAGATAGACATTACTGACAAATTCCACGGCAATCGGGTGTCCCTCTTTCGTCTCCAGGGGTAAATCCTCGAACCGGACATATCCTTCGCTCTGCAATTCCGAAAAGGCGGCTTTCGAGGCTTCCATATTTTTAAAGGGACCGATTTCCCAAAGTTTTTTCCCTAAGAAATCCTCATAGGAATAACCCAGAATTTCTACCAGAAATGGATTAACATCCGAAATTTGCCCTGTCTCGGCATCGAGGATTAATATGCCGTCCTGGGCTGTTTCGAAGAGACGCCGGTAACGTGTTTCAGAAATTTTCAGCGCCTCTTCCGATTGCCTCTGATCGGTCCGGTCTTGTATCCGGCGCTCCGTAGCCTCCGGCTTCTTGCGAAGTCTTTCTATTTCCAAAAGGCGTTGCTGTTTTGTTTTGGGGGTTTCTTTCACCTGGATCCCTGTCTGATCTTTTCCGGATTTTCAATTTTCAAATATTCTTTGAAAGATTTTATTATAATGGTCTTTGCGAAAAACTGCAAATTCGAATTTTCTTCCGGGAACAGATAAGGCCAGTAACGATATGGGTTGTTTCGAAAAATAGAATCGGGTTTTGAACTCACGGAGAGAGTCTTAAATTCCTGTTTCAGCTTTCGGTTGTGATTCGTATAGGACCTGGCCGTGGAATCCCGGCCCAGCATGAGATCCACGGCCAGGATAAACGGTTTCATCCGGGCGGCATCGTCGATTGCGCTCTTTTCGAATCTAATACACCCCGTATTCCCGGGTAAAATCAATCAAGGCCTTCACATTTTCCGGTTTGGCGTCGTCCAGGCCGGTGGAGGTGTCCATGATATAGCCGCCTCCCTGGGCCACCGTATCGATCAATTTTTTGCAACAGGCCCGGACCTGGTCCGGGGTGCCGGTAGCTATGATGGACAGCGGAACATTTCCCCGAATGCAGACCGTGCCGCCCAGGATTTCCTTGGCCTTGACCATATCGGTGGCTTCAAAGGCATAGCAGGCCTTACCGGCAGGGATGTCCTTGATGGTCTCCAGCCGGGTAGTGCAGTTGCCTTCCCACAAGGGGCAGGGGTTCAATCCTTCATGGATCAGGGTTACCATCAGGTCCCGGAGGGTGGGCCAGAAGAACCGGTTGAACTGCTCCCGGGACATGAAGTTATCCAATCCCCAGTGGATGGGGATAAAGACCCGGGGGTTTCCGCTGGCCCGGGTGCCGTTTAAGGCCATCTCGATCATAAAGGGTAACAGCTTCTCGCAGGCTTGAATAACCTTCTCGGGCCTCCGATACAGGTCCAGCATGGCGCCCTTCATACCCCGGAAGAAATCGGTCAAGGTGTCGAAGGGGGCTTGACACAATGCCCCATACTGCATGGGGAAACCCGCCTCCCGGGCCTCCTTGCTAAACCGCATGGAGTAGGCGGCGATCTCCAACGATTTTTCACCGGCCTTCACCAGGGTTTCCAGTGCCTCTTTGACCTCCGGCTGGGTAAATCCACGAAAGCCCATAGGCATCCCCAGGTAATAGCTGATAATGTTGTGGAGGGGGGGAAGCTGCTGCAACCCGCTCAAACCACCCATGATGCGGGGCCAGAACCTCCGGATCATGAAGTCAGTGGGGTCCAGAAGGAAATGATCGTATTCCTCCGCCTTCATGTACTCCCCCTCAATATACTGGTAGGTGTGGTTGGCGGCCACCCCGTGACCGGGCCATTTCAAGGGCTTGAAATCCAGAGTTTCCAGGAGGGGGCCTAGTAGCCTGATCCCGAATGGATTATTGTCCATATCCGGCTCAAAATCGATCATGGTCTTCCACTCGGCCTGAAAAATCTTTTCCGGGTCGTACATCAATTCCTGAATGGTCATCCCGCAGTACTTGGCCGGGAAAAAAGCAAAAAGGACCAGAATAGGCACCCGGTCCGGGACGCGCAGGGCGATGGCATCCTGGACCCGCTTTTCCCGTTGCTGATAAAGTTCTTCCGGGGTTTTCATGATGCTTGTCCTCCGATCCATTGCTTACAGAGATTTACGGCGGCAGCGGCGTCCTTCCCATAGGCATCGGCCCGGGCGTATTTCCTGACCTCATCATCCATCTGACCGCCGCCGATCATGATCTTTATCTGATCCCGCAGCCCGGCCTCTTCTATGGCCTCCACGGTTTTCTTCATTGAATCGAAGGCCAGGGTGAGAAAACCGCTCAAACCGACTACCCTCGGTTGGAATTCTTTTATTTTTTCAACAAAGACCGGAACCGGCACATTGATGCCGAGATCAAGAACCTCAAAGCCGCCGACATCCAACATAAAGGTGACGATATCTTTTCCGATGTCGTGAATGTCTCCGGCCACGGTGCCGATCAAGACCTTGCCCTTTTTTTGTAAATCGTCTTCTGTTTTAAGAAAGGGCTTGACTCTGTCCGAGATGACCTTAAGGATCTCCCCGGCCAGGACGAGGTCGGGGATAAAGTATTCCTCGGTTTCAAAACGCTTGCCCACGATCTCCATGGCCGAGCGTGCATCGTCCAGGATTTTCAGGGGGTCGGTCCCGCTGTTGATCAATTCTTCGACCAGGGCATATACCTCCCCTTCCTTCAGGTCGGCCATGAGATCTATTAACCGTTTTTTACCCATTAAATTTCTCCTTAATCAGCTATTTTTCATTTTCCCTTATAAAGTTTCCAGGCAGCTTTCTCGATAACGACCGGCACATAACATTTAGGCCCCAGGCCGTTATGATTTTCCGGCGAATAATTGAAGACGCCATTTTGACCGACAAAGCCCTTAATTTTTTCCAGGTTGTCCCGAAGCTGTTCCCGGATTTTAATCAAATCCGCAGGAACGGCGGGATCCAGCTTGGGGTCCACTTTTTTCAAGGCTTCGGTCGTCAAATAGATCTGATCCCAGGGGTGGCCGGCATAGAGGCTGAAGGCCCCGTGGAGCCTGGTATATTTGGTATACAAATCCATGGCCACTTTTTTCTGGACGTCTTTGGCCGGCAGGTCCTGGGCGATCAGGGTTTTAAGGGAGGTGCTGACGATCCCTTCAGCGTATTTCCCGGCCAGGTCGATGAACTCGGGGCTGACAATGGCATAATCGCTGACGATGGGATGGTTGAACCCCTGGTCCCGGGCGTTCTTGATCACAACCACCGTATCGGGGACGTTTCCGGTAATCAGCAGTCCGTCCACTCCGGCGGCTTTAAGGTGCGTGATCTGGGGACTCATATCGGTACTTCCCGGGGCGTATTTCTCTACCACGGCCGGGGTGATTTTCAGCTCTTTGACCGCCCAATCGAAGACTTCCTTTCCGGCCAGGCCGTAGGCCGTGTCGATGTACAAGTAGGCGATTTTCTTGGCCCCCCGCTGCAGCAGGTTATCCAACAACACGGGGATGGAGGCCTCCCGCTGCCGGGGCACGACGTTGAAGACCCACTTCTTGGTGGGGATCCAGAGCTTGTCTATGGGGGTGGCGGCGATCATCGGGGTTTTGCTGGATTCGATGGTCTGCAGCACTGCCATGGCGGCGCCGGAAGAACTATAACCGCCGAGCAGGACAACTTTGTCCACTTCGATCAATCGTTTAGTGTGAATGACCGCTTTGGCCGGTTCGCTTTCCGTATCATAATAAATCACCTTCAGTTGCCGACCGTTTACACCGCCGGCGGCATTGATCGTATCCACGGCGATCTCCATGCCCCGTTTTCCGCCGATTCCCAGGTTGGACTGACGGCCGGTCATATCCAGAGTGCCGCCGATGAGGTAGGGGGCTTTCTCCGCCTGGCTGTAGCCGGGCAGGAAGCCGACCGTTGCCAACAACAAAACCAAGATTGTACCAAACATGCGTTTCATAATGCTCCTCCTTAATTTTGGTTATCCGAATTTGTTCAGCTATTATCCGCCCAGATAGGCGGATTGGATGACCGGACTCTCAATCACTTCCAGGGTCGTCCCGCTCAATACCAACTCCCCCCTTTCCAGGACATAAACATAGTCGGCAATCTTCAAGGCCGCCCGGGCATTCTGTTCCACCAGCAACAGGGAGATATCCCCTTGCCGGGCAATTTCTTTCAGGACCCGCATCATCTCCGCCACCAGCAGGGGCGAAAGCCCCAGCGAAGGTTCATCCAGAGCCAGCAGCTTCGGCATGGCCATCAGCGCTCTCCCGATGGCCAGCATCTGCTGTTGGCCGCCGGATAGGGTTTCGGCTTTCTGCCTGACCCGTTCCTGCAGGATGGGAAAAAGGGTGAAGACCATTTTCAGGCGATCGGCCAGAGCTTCTTTCCTTCTTTCGGCGGTCAGGGAGTAAGTACCGATCAGCAGATTATCCATCACGCTCAGGGAGCCGAATAGTTCCCGCCCCTCGGGAACGCTGGCGATCCCCTGGGCAATGACCCGATGAGCCGGCAGACCTTCAATGGGCCGGCCCTCAAAAAGGATTCTCCCGGACCGGGGTACCAGCAATCCCGTAAGGGTTTTAAGCAGGGTGGTTTTCCCGGCGCCGTTGCTCCCCAGGATAGCCACGATCTGTCTCGCCCGGGCGGTCAGGGAAATCTCTTTCAAGACCTGGGCTTCCCCGTAAAAGGTGGAAACCTTTTCCAGCCGGAGTCGATCCACCCCGGCGTTTTCCGGGGAACCCGATATTGTTCCGGAAACCGGCCGTTCAGGCAACGGTCACCTCCTCGCCCAGATAGGCATTGATCACCGCTTCGTTCCGCCTGATTTCCTCCGGAAGTCCTTCGGCGATCAGGGAACCGCCGTCAAGCACCAGGATTTTTTCCGAAAGAGACATGACAAAAGGCATATTGTGCTCCACGATGAAGATGGTCAGCCCTTCAGACTGGAGCTTATAAATCAGATCAACCAGTTTACTGATCTCGTGGGCCGCCAGACCGCCTACCGGTTCATCCAGCATGAGAAATCGAGGGTCCATATTCAGCGCCCGGGCCACCCCAACCAGTTTTCGTTCACCCAGGGGCAGTCTGGCAATCGGGTCCTCGGCCTTGTGTTCCAGGCCGATCAACTGCAGATTGGCCAGGGCGGCCTCCCTTGCCTGTTTTTCCTCTTTCCGGGCCGAAGGCAAAGCCAGGCCGCAGGACACCATGCCGGAGCGGCTGCGCACATGGCCGCCCACCATGACATTTTCCAGGACAGAGAGGCTGCCGAAGAGCTCTTCCAGTTGAAAGGTCCGGCCTATGCCCCGGGCGGCAATACTATGGGCCGCCAGACCGGCGATATTTTCTCCCTGAAAATGGATTCGACCGCGGTCCGCCGGATAGAGACCGGCGATGACATTAATTAAAGTCGTTTTTCCGGCCCCGTTAGGCCCGATCAAGGAAGTAATACCGCCCCGATCCAATTGGAAGGAAACCCGGTTCAAGGCTAAAATACCGCCAAAGTGCCGGCTGATTTCCTTTATCGCCAACCAGCCTTCAGGAGGGGTTGATCCGTGCACGGGACCTCCTTCCGGCCGGGCTCAACCGTTCCAGCCACCCGGCCAGCCCGCCGGGCATAAAAATAAGAATAACCACGATGATGATCCCGAAAAAGAGGGCGTCCACTTCGGCCGTCATGACCGGCAACACTTTCCCCAGGTAGGTATGGATCAGCTCCCGGAGCCACATGACTACCAAACTCCCGAGTAGAGGGCCGTAAAGGGTTTTCCCGCCACCGATGATGATCATGGTGATCAACTCCACCAGCAGCGGAAACCCGAAAAGTGCCGGCATGATATAACGAATCCAGAAACAGAAGAGACTGCCCGCCAGACTGGCCATAATGGCGGTGATGATGAACAACCGGAGTTTATAAGCCGCCACGTTGATCCCCAGGCAACGGCTGGCCGTTTCACTGTCGTTGAAGGAGATGATGGCCCGGCCCATCCGGGAGTGCATCAGGTTGTTAAGAAACCAGTAGGTTCCCAGACAGAGCCCCCAGGACAGGAAATAAAAAGGGCGATCCCCCTCCAGGGCCAGACCCCAGACGGACAGCGGCGGGATGCCCATGAGACCGTCATGGCCGCCGGTCAGCGATCCCAGGTTGGCGATGATGATCTCGACGATCAACAAGAGTGAGAAAGTGGCACAGGCCAGGTAATATCCTTTGAGTCTAAGCAACGGTGCGCCTAAAATAAAGGCAACGCAGGCTACGAACACAGCGGCCAGAATGATGGCCCCCAGGGGAGGGACACCTTTCACGGCAGCGATACCCGTCACGTAGGCACCGAGTCCGAACCAGGTGGGATGGGCCAGGGAGAAAATTCCGGCCTGTTCCAGGAGCACGCCTTTCCCCAGAGCCAAGGCTCCGTAAATAGCGACAAAACACATGACCCCGATGACGTAGGAGCCGGATACCAAAAGGGGCAGCAGGAAAACAGCCAGGGCAAAGACCAGGAAAGGAAGAGGAAATCGTGAAGCCGGGGTCATTGGACCTTTCTCCGAAAACGCAGCCGGTAGGTGCTGAGAACCAGGAAAAGCACCATTACCAGAAGGGAAAATACATCCTTTAAGCTGGCAGAGATGAAACCGGCGCAAAATCCTTCCAGCAACCCCAGGGCCAGAGCGGCCAGGACCGTACCGATGATCGTCCAACCGCCCACAATGGCGGCGACCAGCCCCTTCAATCCATTTAACAGCCCGATTTCATAACCCGTAAAGGTGATCGGGGCGGTGATAATGCCGGTCAGGGCCCCCAATCCTCCGGCCAGCCCGAAACAGAAAAGCCGGAAACGGCTGATGTCAATGCCCATCAGTTTGGCCCCGGTAGGGTTGACGGCCGAAGCCCGGAGCGCCTTACCGAACAAGGTATAGTTAAGAAACCAGGAGAGTCCGGCGGTGACGATCCCCAGGAAGGCGAAGACCACGATACCCTGAGGGGTCAGGGTGGCTCCCAGCAGATGAAGGGGGGTATTGCCGAACATGGGCTCTATTTTCCGGGTTTCCGAGCCCCATTGGAGCAGTATCAGGCCTTTGAGGATGGAAGCCAGGGCGATGGTCAGCATCATATAGACCATTTCCGAAGGCTGTCTCACCGGTCGTATGGCCGTTCGTTCCATGAGGACGGCGATAGCGACGGTGGCGGCCACCGCCAGCAGAGAAGCCGGCAACAGCCCCAGACCCGCACCATGAAAGCCCCAGGTCCACATCCCGCCCAGCATCACGAACTCGCCGGTGGTGACGGGCCGCACCCGGGTGAGTAGATAGACCACGCTCCAGCAGATCCCGAGAACGGCATAGATGCTGCCGCCGGTTATTCCGGAAATGGCATATTGGAGGATTTGGGAGAAAAGAGTCATAAATTTTTCATTATGATTAATGATGGTTTCACAATTGGATATAATATTCAATCTTGATGCCATTAATATAACTTATTAAATTTAATAAATTTTTTAATTTTTTCGTCTTTTTATTGATTTTTTATTACAATATAATATAATTTTTACAGTATATTGTATTTTTTATTTGATTTGATTTATCGGATTGGAAAAAAAGATGATAGAATTGGACACAATACGGATAGAAAACTGGAATGCTGTTGAAAAAGACCTCCTTTTATATCTCCTTCACACCCAACCCCCAGTTTCCATTGATACCCTGTGCGCCCTGACCGGCGCTCCTGCCCTGCCGGTATTGAATGTCCTGGAGGGCCTGCAAAAGAAAGGACTGGTGTTCCGAAAAAGAGGAACTCCCAAAGGGATTTATTTCCCCAACCTGGATCGACTGACTAATCGGGTCCGGGAAGAGGCAGTCGATGAAGAAAGCCGGCCGGCCGTCAAGCGCCTGATCGAATATTATACCCGCACCCTGGAGGAAGGAGAAACCAAGACTCTGATTTTGGCCGAATTGTACCACAAACTTGGAGATGTCGCCCAAGGCGGGCAGTTGATAAAAAAGGCCGCCGACATCCTGTGTCTTACCGGGCAGAAAGACCAGGCCCTGGCTTACTACGAGGTACTCCTGAAAAAATTTCAGGGTCAGCCGGTAACCGAAGAAAACGCCGGGGATTTTTTAGACAGCGTCCTCGGAAAAATTTCCTCCGCCAAACACCTGATGACCATCCCGGAACAGGTGGCCTTGCTCAGCCGGGCCGAGAAGGCGGCTAAACGTTTCCAGCGCTGGGACTACCTGCCCAAGATCAAACTGGCCCTGGGCTTCGATCTTCAGGCGGCCGGTCAGAACAAGAAGGCCTTCCGCTATATGAGCGATTTCTGGAAACTGGCCGAAAAGGTCGGAGAGGCCCGTATGTTGAAAATGGCCACTTTGATGATGAGTGAATTTCTCCACTGGAAGGGAAAATTCGCCGAAGTGGTCCGCCGCTACGAAGAAGTGGTCGAGGACCTGGAAGAATTCGGCGATGACGAGGCCACCTTGAGGGCCACGGCCCGGGTGGGCTTATGCTATGTGCGCTGCGGTCGCATTGCCCGGGGCATGGGTATGATCGATACCGTCCGGGCCAAGGCCGAACTGCTCCGCCTGCCGCAGATGGCCATTTTTTCGGATTTGATGACCCTTATCGCCCTTTTTGAACTGCGGAAGACGACCGAAGCCGAGGGGTATCTGGACCGTCTGTCCGCCCTTCCACCGGAACAGGTAGGGCATTATATCCTCTGGCCGGTAGAGGCCTGTAAAGGCTACATCCGCTGCATGCGGGGAGACTATGACGGTGCTTTTGAACACCTGAAACGGGCGGTGGACCATTCCCGGTTTGTGGGCTGGTTGCATCAGAACGGCGCCTGGAACTTCGAGTTGCTGGAGGTGCTGGAGTCGAGGGGCTTTGTCCATGCCGAATGGAATTACCGGAATGAAATAAAAAGGATGCTCAACTGGGACGATATTTACATGAAAGGAGTGTCCTATCGCTATCGGGCCTTGCGCCTTTTGGAAAAACAACAACCCCTGAGCCGGGTCCTGGCCGACTTAAAAAAGAGCGAAAAATATCTCAATCAATCGGGGGCGGAAATTGAACTGGCCCGCACGCGGATCGCACTGGGGAATCTCTACTTCAAGAAGGGCGAGATGAAACCGGCCCAGACTTTTCTGGGAAAGGCCTGGCGGTTCTTTTCCAATGTAGACCAGAGCCTCTTTCCCAAAGATCTGCTGGCGATCATGCCCCAGGAGCAAAAGATGGAAGTGATGATCGACCGGATCATCGAAATCAACGAATCCCTCGGAACCCTGCAGGACCTGTCTTCTTTTCTGGAACGGGGCATCAATCTGGCCCTGGATTTGACGATGGCCATGCGTGGCGCTTTTTTCACCCATGGCCCGGGAGGGGAACTCACACTGACCGCCAGCCGGAATCTGGACCCTGCCATCCTCCGGCAGGAGCAGGTCACCGGTCTCCTGGGAGTCGTAAGGGAAGTGGCGCGGCTGGGCCGGGAAGCGGTTCTGCCGGAGCTAAGCCCGGAATTCCATCTTTCCGAGACCTCCCTCCGGGAGGCGGGTATTCATTCCCTCATCTGTCTGCCGGTCCGACTGGCCGACCAAACCCACGGGTACCTCTACCTGGACAACCGTCTCGGGCTAAAGCCCTTTCCGGCCGACAACCTTCCGCTGGTACGACTCATCAGCAACCAGATCGCCGTAGGCCTCTCCAACATCCGAATGTACGATGAGATGAAGGTGCGCCGGGATCGCCTGGAGGACGAGACCACCTTCTACCGGCGCGAGATGGGGATTGCCAATCCGGTTGAGGCCCTCATCGGACATTCGGACCCGCTGGGCCGGGTTGTCGAACAGATACGCCAGGTGGCCCCCACGGATAGTTCGGTTTTAATTTTGGGTGAAACCGGCGTGGGGAAAGAGCTGGTGGCCAAGGCCATTCATAATATGAGCGGGAGAAAAGACGGGCCTTTCATTCCGGTCAACCTGGTGACCCTTCCCCCGGATTTGGTGGCCAGTGAACTATTCGGTCATGAGAAAGGGGCCTTTACCGGGGCTTATGGGAGACACAGGGGGCGTTTTGAACTGGCGGACCACGGGACCATTTTTCTGGATGAAATCGGAGACCTCTCCGCCCAGGTTCAGGTAAAGTTATTGAGGGTCCTGCAGGAAGGCACCTTTGAACGGCTGGGAAGCAGCCGACAGGTAAAGTCCGATTTCCGGGTGGTGGCCGCCACCAATAAGGATCTGGTCAATCAGGTCGAAGAAGGAAGCTTCCGGGAAGACCTCTATTATCGGTTAAATGTATTTCCCATCCGGGTTCCCCCTTTAAGAGAACGTCAGGAAGACATCCCCCTGCTGGCCCGGCATTTTCTTAACCAGTTCTGCCAACAGATGGGTAAAGAGGTCAAACGGATCCCCAGGGAAGAATTAAAAAAGCTGGTCGAATATCATTGGCCGGGCAATGTGCGGGAATTAAAACATTTCATCGAAAGGGCGGTCATTTTGTCCGACGGCCCTCGGATCGGCTTTTCCGGTCTGGACCATGTCCCGGCCCAGAGGGATTTAACCGGGCCGACCGGGCTGATGCCCCTGGCCGAGATGGAGCGTGACTACCTGGAAAAGGTCCTGAATGCCACCCACTGGAAAGTCAGCGGCAGAAACGGGGCCGCCGCCATACTCGGTTTGAAGCCGACCACCCTGTTTTTCCGAATGAAGAAACTCGGCCTGAGTAAAGGATAATGATCGAAATGAGCTATACCATCGAACCAATCGGGATCATACGCTCCGGGTTGACCAGTCTCGAGGCGGCACCCCTCCAGGGTGACGAAGGCGCTCCCGAAGCCTGGCTGGAGCTCACGGATCGAGTAGCCCAAGGACTTCTCGGCATCAGGGCCGGCGACGAGCTTATCGTTCTAACCTGGTTTCATCGCGCCCGACGTGACCTGCTTCAGGTGCACCCGCGCGGGAAGGCCGAGGCACCGTTAAGAGGCGTGTTTGCGACCCGGTCGCCCCATCGTCCCAACCCGGTAGGGCTTCATCGGGTTTCGGTCTTGGAGGTCTCCGGGAACAGGTTGAAGGTTGCGCCGGTGGAGGCCATCGACGGGACGCCAATCGTTGATATCAAGCCTGTACTCCTGCGGGGAGATGACCGATGATACGTTTGTTTATTAGACAGGATTTGCGGGACCGGCTCGCCGTCCACATGGACCGTGCAAGCCCCGCATCCGGCGATACCGCAGCACTATTTGGTCCCCATCAGTCCCAGATGACCCCTGAAGTACCAGAGTAAGGGCCTTTACCTATCGATTGCAATCTCGCAAGTTATACCGTTGACTTTAATTACCGGCGGCATGAATACGATTATAACGATTTCTTCCTTATTAACTTTCATTGGAGTGGAATTCCGGGCTCGGCGCTAACCGACTGACAAAGAAGGATAAATGGCCCTTGCCCAGGCCTGGATGGCCTCCCAGTTTCGGAAGTCACCTTCCGGTACACCCCGGTCTTTCATTTTTGATTTCATGATCATGCGATACATAATAGTTAATTTACTGTAATCCAATACCCCCGCAAATAACCCCAGGTCAACCGGTTGAACGGAAGGTGCAGATTTGAGAACCGGATTCATATAACTCCCGGCTACCCTGCGACTTTCCTCGGTATCCTTATATAAGGCCAGGCAGGTCAAAAAGAAGGCCACCGGGATCCGGCTCAACCTCTCCTGGTTGTTTTGCACGAATTCAATAGCCTCGGGCAGCCAGGACGCACTACGCACCGAGCTGCCCAAGACGGCTCCGTCATAGGAAGAAATATCCCTAACGTTTTTTAGGACTCGTATATCAACCTGGGCCCCTTGTTGACACAACTCCCGCCCTAAAGCCTCAGCCACTTCGCCGGTAGATCCGCAAAAACTGGCATAGCCGATCAGGATTTTCTTTTTGCTTTTCTTTTTGGCCTGGCAGCTTGATTCCGGAAATTTAATTTCTGCACTTAAGGCTTGGGGGGGTGTAAATACCCCACTCCCCATGGCCAGGCCTCCAAGGGTTCCTCCGGCAATCATCGAACTGTTCAGGATAAATTCCCTTCGAGTCATTTTCCCCATATTCCCTCTCCTTTCTTTGTGCTGCGGCTAAGGATTTTCAGCTTAATTTTTCTCGTATCTTATTTCAGAGATGTAAAGAATCTTTTTTAGGCTTGTAAAAATTTGTAAAATAAATGTAAAAAAGAGTAAAAGAGGTGATAAAAATGAGAAAACGGAACCCAACAATTTGGATTGTATGGAAGATATTGGTGATTTGCACTTCGTTCCACCTACCCTACGGGAACTATCAGGGAGCCGCCAAAAGGGCCGTATCGGAACTCCGGAAGAAAATCTGTTTTTACTTTTATCTGGAACTGGGGATTCCTGTGACTGAGGTCGCTCGTCATGGAGGGGTTGGAACAACAGGGTGGCCATGGAGATTAAGGGGTTGAATGCAGCGAAAAAACTGAATGGAATGGACAACGTTCCCTTTCCCAGCCTTCAACCAGACGGGAAAATAACGCTCTTCCTTTTTTTATTCCTACATCTGTGGCCCTACTGGTTAAGGCAATCGATATCCCGTAGAAGGAGATAAAGAAATGCATAGACCTCAATTGTTTCTGATCGAATGGTTTCTTTGTACATTTATAGTATTTCTTTGTTGTACGGCTGCGATCTCGGGATCATCGTTTGAGCACCGGGTCCACGAGGGGCACCTGTGTGCCAGGAATTCTAAATGGTATTCGGCAAGAGATTTCACGCTGAAGCTGGAGCCAAAGGGGATTCAAGGAAACCCTTCATTTACCGTACAACTTATGGAAAACGACGATATGCACATAAAACTTGATGGTCTTGTTCCTACCGTTGACGGGTCGAGTGGCGAGGCTATACTGATAGCAGGGCGAGTCCTGCTCACAAGAAACATACAAATGCAAGAGAACTATGCAATCGACATCCTTGATGGCCCTGCACTGCTTCGGCAGTTAGCCCTTACGCTCATTGGCCTTGCATCAGAAAAAGGTCCGCAGAGCGCCACTTTTCCGATTCAGGCCAAGATAGCTGAAGTGAAGTACCCCATCAAGGTAACAACCGCAAGTGCAGGAGGATCGTATAATGCTCCATGGGAAGCGATGATCGATTTGTTCAAGAACGACAAAGGCATCATAGACTACAAGATCGCTTTCTCATTTGCCGAGCAGCAAGGCAAGAAGACTGCCAAGAACTTCACGGGTCAACTATCAAACTACGGTGAAAGAAACAGCAATAAGCCATTGACTGATGACTTCAACATTTCAAATTGGAAACAATACATTATAGGGCCATATACGAAGAAGACTGAAAAAGGCACAATCCACGACTATGGTACCACGAATATTGAACCACCTCTTTCCACATTGGGAAAGTTGCGTAAATACATCAAGGAAAAGAAGGCAACGAAGGATGGGAGACATAACAAATAGCAGCGACCCAGTCCACCGTCTTGCGGTAGGCGTGATGGGCCAGGCGGTCCAAGATCGCATTGGCCGTGACCGGATCGGGGAAGAGAGCGATCCGATCCCGAGAGGCCGGTTACTGGTTAGGATTTCGAAGGGTTGTCTATCTGGTCTATGGATGATGGTGCCCTTTTCCAGGCCTTTGATTTGAAGAAGAAATACGCCGATCATCCGATGGATCTGGCGGATGCCTCTTTAGTCGCGGCCGCAGAGACATTAAGGACGAAGCGGATATTCACGATTGACCGTGATGATTTTGAGACCTATCGGATCAAAATAGGGCATCGATATTATCCTTTTGAATTTTTAAAATAGACCGTTTCCTGGCCCTCTCTTCTTTAGGATTCTCTCCGACAGGGAACAAACCCCGGAGAGGGAGTCAATCCACTTAGGCCCCGGATTTCCTCATGCATTAAAGGGCGTATATTCCCCGGCGCCAGATCTCTACTCGGCCCTGAATCGCACTCCATCGGGCCACCGGCGATCAGACGATGGTCGGATGGACATAAGCCGGGGGGAGATTTTTTGGGCTTGCATTCCTCCTTTTTATAGACTACACTCGAAATTATCTCAATAAAATTTCGAGAGGTGTATGACTTTGGATGAAAGGCTGTTTTATAGCACCAATGCCTGGAAAAGCGGCGGTTTCAGTCTGCCGGCAGGTATTGTCGAACGGGACATCCATGATTTGGCGGTCCGCTTCCTCAATGATAAAGAGATCCTGACCCTTATTGGCCTGAGACAAACCGGGAAAAGTACCCTGGTACTTCAGCTTATTTCCGACTTACTGAAAAAAGGCATCGGTCCGGAGAGGATATTCTACTTCACGCTGGACGACCTTTCCCTGCGTCAGGAGCTTTCCGCATCCCCGGCCCATTTTCTCAGTATCATGGAACGATTTCTGGGAGAAGATATAGAGCAGCTGAAAACCAGACTCTACATCTTTATTGATGAAGTCCAGAAACTTCCGGGATTCGTGGAGTACATCAAGGCTTTGTACGACCTGCGGCTGCCGGTCAAGTGGGTCCTTACAGGCTCTTCCTCTCTTACGCTCAAGGCCCAGATAAAAGAAAGCCTCGCCGGAAGGGTCCTGTCATTGTCAATTCTTCCCTTTTCCGAGACCGAAATATTCAAAGGATATGGCTATCCGCCTCCGGACAAATCCGGAATACGAAATTTTCTTTTTGGGAAGGCGACCTTCGACCGAAAGGCCTTGAAACAGCATCAGGCCCAATTGATGCCTCACAAGCAGAAAATCCTTCGGTTTCTCGATGAAACCATGGTCTTTGGCGGTCTTCCAGCCGTGGCCCTCAGCGCTGATCCGGAAAGAAAACAGGTCCTCCTGAGAAACTACCGGGACACCTATCTTGAGCAAGACATAAGAAACCTGGTAAGGGAAGACAAGCTCTGGGTCTATCAGAAGGTAATGGAGCTTATGGCCGCTCGGGTGGGGGACATTCTCAACTATTCAACCATCGCCACACAGCTTGAAGTGACCGTGGACACCATAAAGCGATACACCATGCTCCTGGAAAAGACCTTCATCATTATCAATCTAACCACTTATTCAAGGAACCTCAGAAATGAAGTTCTTAAAACACCCAAGGTCTATTTCACCGATCTGGGCCTAAGAAACATTCTGCTGGGCCTGACCGAACTATCCCAATTGGAACGACTCAATCAATACGGTATCGCCCTGGAAAATGCCATGGTTGACCGGCTAAATACCTATTTGTCCCGATGGAACCCGGCGGCACGGCTCCATTATTGGCGGACCAAATCCAAAGATGAAGTTGATCTGGTCATCTATACCCCAGACCGGCTGATTCCGCTGGAAGTAAAAAGCGACAAGAAGGTCCAGACCCGGCATCTGAAAGGGCTCCGAAGCTTTCTGCAAAAGGAAAAGGAGAAGACCGGAATCCTGGTGGGCCGTTTCGTTGATGCCGATATCATTGAAGAGGGAAAAACAAAGATAGTCCTGTTGCCCCACTGGATGATTTGAACCAATTCTAAATTTTGTATCAGTTTAGCCTTTTGTAATTTTTTGGCCTACCGGATTGCAAATTTCCTGCCTATTGCCTCCAGAAGAAAGGCCTGGTTCTGGTGAACCTCATGTCCGACAAGCTGGAAAGCCCGGCTTTTCCGGGCCAAGCGCCGGTGCCTTACGCCGATCCCAAAATGATCCAAAAGCCTGGCGCCAAAATCATTGTCTCCTGGAATTTGCCCCAGTCCCGGAATGAACAAGTCGCGCTCACCGATGGTGATTATTTTTGTCCAAGGTGCGAGAAATTCCAACTCCATTTCCGGCCTTCCGGACACTGGACCCCCTTTCTAAACGAGTAGTAAGTGGATTCAATTTTCCCGTAGCTTATCCATGTTCGGCAGGTGGGAAGGGCTTGAGCGGGGGCGGGCCTGGTAAGTCTGATGCCTTATTATCTACGAGCAGAAAGCCTGCCATTTACTTCGATTAAGAAGTAAGCCAGGAGCACCTGACTAAAAGACGACCAGCGGTTTATTTTCTTAACCAGTTAATTTTGACGATAAAGATCGATTTGACAAATGGCAAACTTTGACATATTATGACAATACTGATGTTTCCGAAATGGCTATAAAATAAAAACCGGAGGGTTCCATGACGATGAACGTTAACCTAACTCCTCACCTTGAGGACATGGTCAAGCAGAAAGTGGCATCCGGACTTTATACCTCGGCCAGCGAGGTGGTTCGCGAGGCGTTACGCCTCATGGAAGCTCAAGACCGCCTGCAAGCGGCCAAACCCGAACAGTTACGGCAGGATATCCACGACGGACTAAATAGCGGCCAGCCGATGCCTTGGAATACTGAAGATATCAAGCGAGAGGGCCGCTTGAAACGGACCGCTCGCGCAAATATCCGCACCAAAGATTCATAATTATTTTGGGAAAATTTCAGGGGATCGTCCGCCGGTCATTCAGTTTAAGGAGAAATGAGGTAACTATGAAATGTCCAGCCTGCGGTCATCCAAAGATGGTGGCGAAAACTCAAGATGAGACTCTTTCTTATGGAAACCAGTCATTGACACTCCACATAATGCATGGTGATTTCTGTCCGGCCTGCGGCGAAGGCGTTTGGGATGCCGAGAGCTACCGGCGGTATACCGAGGCTCAGGCTTCCCTGTTGCGTGGGGGAAAGGGAGACCTAAGTGCCGAGTGAGAATGTTCTGTGTCCCTTTATCGAGAGGAAGTTGGAAATATTGCGCCTTTCCTCCCTTTGCAAAGTAAGAATAGGCCCTAAAGAAGAAATATACACTGCTGCAAAGAACTTTCAGGACAAAGCAGGATTGTCCTCGAAAGATGCGTTACATCTCGCCTGTTCACATTTCACAGGATGTACTTTTTTTCTTACCTGCGACGAGGAACTAATAAAACGCGCAAAACGATTGAACCTTTCCATGGGGGTCATGAATCCCGTGGATTATATAAGGGAGGCTAACAAAAATGAAAGCGCAACAATTTGACGATGCAGAAATTAAATTCAAGGGCATAGAAGCATTGAATAAGGCCCTGGGTCCGTCTGCTGCATTGAGGTTTCTCACTATGTTTCATCGTGAACCAACCGATTACGTAGAAATTTCTCGTCGTCTCTATGAAGGTCAAACCATTGATGAAATATTTAAACGAGCCAGGGCTAATTGGAAAGAATAACTTACCCGGTTAAACAGCTCCTTAAAAGCCTTTGTCCTTTTCGAATCCAAAGTTATAATATATCCATATCTTCAGTTTTACCACTCCGATATTCTATTATTGATTCAGATACGATGTTTTTAAATTGATCGCTTTTAGAAAAATCGTTATCGCTTTTAGAAACATATTCGTTCTGAATTCCAATTTTTATATTCGGGGACTTCGTCAAAAAGAAAATGGGGATGCTATCAATCCGACTTAACTCTTGCCGAAACATAAAAAGTGAAGAAAAGCAGTCATTTTTTTAAGGAAAGGGGAAGGCCGTCGATTGGCATGTCTCGTTCCCGAATCGCACTCCATCGGGCCACCGGCGATCAGGCCAGGGTCGGATGGACGCTGAAAGAGGCATTGAAACGGCCCCCCAGGCGAAAGCGGGAGCCGGGATAGATCAGACGGCTCCGGGTAGCCACCTTCCCAAAAGACCAGGTGCGGCGGTAAAGCACCAGGCAAGGCTCCCCGGCCCGAATCTTCAGGGCCTTTCGGGTGAAGGCATCGGGCATGGCCGCCTCGACCACCTGTTCGGCCTCCTCCAAGGGGGCCACCCGCAGCAGGTATTCGCTGGGGGTCATGGTGGTGAAGTCCTGTTGGAGAAATTCCGGGGCAACGGCCGGGTTGACATAGCGGTTGGAAAGTTGCACCGGCAGGCCGTTGTCTATATGGACAATAATGGAATGGAAAACCCCGGCCCCCTCGATCAGCCCCATCTCCCGGGCCAGTTCACTGGAAGCGGTCTCCTGGGCCAAAAGCAGCACCCGACTGGTGTGCCGGCCTCCCCCTTCTGCGATCTCATCGGCAATACTTTTAATCTCCAACAAGGCCCCTTGAGGTTTTCGCCTGGCCACAAAGGTGCCCACCCCTTGAAGCCGGGTGACGAATCCTTCGGCCATCAGTTCCCTGATGGCCCGGTTGACGGTCATCCGGGAAATATGAAAATGTTCTCCCAATTCTTTTTCCGAGGGGATCCTGGTTTCCGCCCCCCATTGGCCGCTTCGGATATGGTCGATGATGAAATTTTTTACCCGAAGATAGTGGGGGTGCGGCCCAAGGGCCTGGTCTTCTCTCTTCGCCCCCGCGGAGCCCTGGGTGAATAGCCGATAATTTGCCTTGGGGTGGGTTATGGAAGATCTTTGGGACATAGCTCAAACCCGCTTTCTTTTTTAGCCTCGGTTCCTGTCCTCTTTTCATTTGACAGACCGGAGATTTTTCGGTTATAGAAGTATATACATGTATAGATGAATGTCAATTTGAAAATATTCTCATCCGGAGAAAACAATTCCGGATGAGAGCGATTAGCTTTCAGCTTTTAGGAAAAACTCTGAAAATGGCTGCAGGCTGACGGCTATTCGCTCCATCGGGAGGTCAGACCATGGGAACTCAGGCCCAAGAAAGACTGCTTAAGGAATTACAGATCGGCCTCGGCCAACCCCGGCCGGTAAAGGCCCCCCGGGGTCTGGAGCTTCATTGCAAGGGATGGCAACAAGAAGCGGCCCTGCGCATGCTCTGCAACAACCTGGACCCCCAAACCGGGGAAAAACCCGATGAACTCATCGTCTACGGCGGGTACGGCAAGGCCGCCCGCAACTGGCCTTGCTTCGATGCCCTGGTCCGCTCCCTGCTCGTGCTGGAAAATGACGAGACCCTGCTGGTCGGATCGGGCAAACCGGTGGGCATCCTCAAAACCCACGTCCACTGCCCCCGGGTGCTCATCGCCAATGCCAACATCGTGCCCCATTGGGCCAACTGGGACCATTTCCACGAGCTGGACCGGAAAGGCCTGATCATGTTCGGTCAGATGACCGCCGGTTCCTGGATTTACATCGGCACCCAGGGGATCCTGCAGGGCACCTATGAAACCTTTGCCGCCCTGGCCGATCTGAATTACCAGGCTTCCCTTAAGGGAAAGATCGTGGTCACCGCCGGATTAGGCGGCATGGGCGGGGCCCAGCCGCTGTCCGTGACCATGAATGAAGGCGTGGCCTTGATTGTCGAGGTGGACCGGGCCCGGATCCAGCGCCGCTTGGATACCCGTTATTTAGATGTTATGACCGAGGACCTGGATGAGGCCATAAAAATGGCCCGGGAAGCGGCCCAGGCCAAGGTCCCCAAATCCATCGGCCTTTTGGGAAATGCTGCCGAAGTCCTGCCAAAGATGGTTGAAATCGGATTCATCCCCGACGTAGTCACCGACCAGACCTCGGCTCACGATGAATTGAACGGCTACGTACCTCACGGCATCCCGTACAAAGAAGCCTTCCGGCTGCGGAAGGATGACCCCAAAAAGTATGTCGAACTGGCCATGGATTCTATGGCCGTTCACTGCCGGGCCATTCTCGATATGAAGGCCCGGGGGGCCATTGCCTTTGACTACGGCAACAACCTGCGGGGGCAGGCCCTGAAACGCGGGGTGTCTAATGCCATGGACTACCCGGGGTTTGTTCCGGCTTACGTGCGGCCCCTGTTCTGTGAAGGGGAGGGGCCCTTCCGCTGGGCGGCCCTTTCAGGCGACCCCCAGGACATCGCCGTCACCGACCGGGCCTTGATCGAGGCCTTCCCTGAAAAAAAGCGGATGGTCCGCTGGCTGACGCTGGCCGGCGAGAAGGTGGCCCACATGGGGCTTCCAGCCCGCATCTGCTGGCTGGGCTACGGGGAACGGGACCGAGCCGGCAAAATCTTCAATGACCTGGTCCGCTCCGGCGCGGTCAAGGCCCCGCTGGTCATCGGCCGGGACCATCTGGATTGTGGCTCCGTGGCCTCCCCCTTCCGGGAGACCGAAGCCATGCGGGACGGCTCGGATACCGTGGCTGATTGGGCCATCCTCAATTGCATGGTCAACGTGGCCTCAGGGGCGAGTTGGGTTTCCTTCCATGACGGTGGCGGGGTGGGCATCGGCTATGCCCTGCATGCCGGCCAGGTGACCGTAGCCGACGGCACACCCGAGGCCGAACTCCGGGTGACCACCGTCCTGCGCAATGATCCGGGAACGGGCATCATCCGCCACGCCGACGCCGGTTACCCCCGGGCCGTCGAGGTGGCCGCCGAACGGGGGGTAAAGATCCCCATGCTCAATCTCTTCCCTTAGGAGGCCACCCCCATGTCCGGTCCGCTTATCGAATGTGTCCCCAATTTCAGCGAAGGCCGCCGCCATGAAGTGATCGAGGCCCTGGTGGCCCCCTTTCGAAATCGCCGGGGTTGTTCCCTTTTCGACCACCGGGCCGACCCGGACCATAACCGCCTGGTGGTTACTCTGGTTGGCCAGCCCGAACCGATCCAGGAGGCCTTAATCGAAGCGGCTAAAATCGCCGTGGAACGGATCGATTTGGAGACCCACCAGGGCGGTCATCCCCGCATCGGCGCCGTGGATGTAATCCCCTTTGTGCCCCTCAGAAATATCACCATGGAGGACTGCATAACCCTGGCCCGCGATTTCGGGGAGAGGTATTATCAGGAAACCGGCATCCCGGTTTATTTTTACGAGGAGGCGGCCATCAGGCCGGAACGCCGCCAGTTGGAAAGGATCCGCCAGGGCCAGTATGAGGGACTCAAAACCGCCGTTGCCGATCCGGCCCGCCGACCCGATGTGGGGGAACCGAGACTGCATCCCACGGCCGGAGCCACGGTCATCGGGGCCCGCAAGTTTTTGATCGCCTTCAACGTCAACCTGGGCACCACTGATATCGAAGTGGCCCGGAAAATCGCCAGGGCCGTGCGGGCCTCCTCCGGCGGCCTTTGTCATGTCAAAGGGATCGGACTGGCCCTTAAGGACCGGGGTCTGGTTCAGGTCTCTTTGAACATCGTTGATTTCGAAAAGAACGCCCTTTACCGGGTGGTGGAACTGATCCGTATGGAGGCCCGCCGCTGGGGGGTCAATCTGGTTGAAACCGAGGTCGACGGGATGATGCCGGCCGCGGCTTTGCTGGACAGCGCGGCCTATTATCTGCAACTCAGCGGCTTCGACCCCAACCAGGTGGTGGAACTGCGCTTGCTGGAGATGGAGGAAGACGAGGGAAAGACGGGAAAGGAAACCTTATGAGCCTGGGTGAATTGTCCATCCGGGATTTTGTTCAGGAGTTGGCCAGTGAGAAACCGGCACCCGGAGGCGGAAGTGTGGCCGCTCTGGCCGGAGCCTTGGCCGCTGCCTTGTGCGCCATGGTCGGGAACCTGACCGTAGGCCGTAAAAATCAGGAAAAGGCCTGGCCGGCCATGGCCAAAGTAAGGGATGAGGCCGAGGCCATAGCGACCGAACTCCTTCGATTGGTGGATGCCGATACCGAGGCCTATAACCGGGTTACGGAGGCTTACCGGCTGCCGAAAGAGAACAAGGAACAACAGGCCAAGAGGCTCACGGCCATCCAGGCGGCCATCTATGGGGCGGCCCAAGTCCCTCTGAAAACCTTAAAGACTTTATCTCCATTGCCGGAATTGGCCCGTCAGGCCCTGGAGCTTGGCAATCCCAATTGTCTGACTGATGCCGGCGTGGCCATACAACTGGTCCGGGCAGGGGCCTTCGGTGCCGCCTATAATGTGCGGATTAACGCCAAGGGACTGAAAGATCAATCACAAGCCATGAAACTCCTGGCCGAGACCGAAAGGACCTTGCAGCGGATACTAAAAGAAGTCATGAAGTTGGAAGGAGTTGTAGAGGAAAAGCTGGCTTAAAAAAAGAATATCGAATATCGAACTTCGAATCATGAAGGGATTTGTTTTTGCCTTCCTTCGATATTCATTATTCGACATTCGGCATTCGACATTCGAATTTTTCTTGTCCGTGTTGCTCCAACGGGCATGAGGAATTAGCAGAAAGCTGAAAGAAAGGGTGATTCCGCGGATGGCCTGGGCCTATTATCAGGAAAAGCTCTCGGCCGAAAGACTCAGGCGGGTCTATGAAATCGCTTCGCCCCGGGTGCGGCAATATCTTCAGGCCGAGATCGATTTTATATTGAGCCGGGTAGGCCCTGGCGATTGTGTGCTCGAGCTGGGCTGCGGGTATGGCCGCGTCCTGGAACGATTGAGCACGAAATCCCAACGGGTCTTCGGTATTGATACTTCCCGAGCCAGCCTGGCCCTGTGTCTTGAAAACTACCAGGGCCATCCGCCTTTTGGAGTGGCGGCCATGGACGCCTTTCACCTTGGGTTTCGCACAGGTTTCTTCGACCTGGTGGTCTGCATCCAGAACGGGATATCGGCCTTTAAGGGCAACCCCTTGGCCTTGATGCAAGAGGGATTGCGGGTCACTCGCCAGGGAGGATCGGTGCTTTTTTCCAGCTACGCCGGAGCCTTCTGGTCCGAACGGCTGGATTGGTTCCGGGCCCAGGCCCATGAGGGGCTGCTCGGCGAGATCGATGAGGAGCGGACCGGCAACGGGGTGATTATGTGCCGGGATGGTTTTAAGGCTTCGACTTTCGGACCAAAGGATTTTATCGATCTGGCCCGTTCCTTGGGGCTGGAACCCGGGATCACCGAAGTGGACGGCTCCAGTCTTTTTTGCGAGATGTCCCCCAGGCCCTAACGACGGACAATGGAAAATATCGAATATCGAATAATGAATGTCGAAGTAAGGTAAAAATAAATCCCTCATGATTCGAAATTATTTGCATGTTCGAAATCAACCTTCATCCCTCTCAAGGGGCACCACGAAGCTTGAAAATGGTTTACTCCGAACCCTAAACTCTCAACTTGATTTTCCGGACCTTGAACCTTGAACCCTAAACCTTTTTTCGGACGCACATGGACGCACTTTTTTTAAATGCCAACCTGGCGACTATGTCACCCATTGGACCTTATGGGGCTATCAAGGATGGCGCTCTTATTGTAACCGGGGATCGGATCAGTTGGGTGGGAAAACGATCGGATCTTCCGGCCGGGGCAGAGGATGCGGCGGCTGAGATTCATGACCTTGGCGGATGTTGGGTTACACCCGGTCTGGTGGATTGCCACACCCACTTAGTCTATGGCGGCAGCCGGGCCGGGGAATTCGAACTGCGTCTTAAGGGGGCAACCTATGAAGAGATCGCCCGCCAGGGCGGCGGCATCCGTTCCACTGTTGCCGCTACCCGGCAGGCCGATGAAAATAGTCTCTATAACCAATCCCTTCCCCGCTTGCGAAGCCTTATGGCCGAAGGGGTGACGACCCTGGAGATCAAATCCGGATACGGTCTGGACCTCGAAGGCGAAGGCCGCCTCCTTCGGGTGGCCAGACGCTTGGGCCGGGAAGAGCCGGTCCGTATCTTCACCACTTATTTGGGGGCCCACGCCCTGCCGCCGGAATTCGAGGGCCGGGCTGATGACTATGTGGATTTCATCTGTCAGAAGGCCCTCCCCCGCCTGGTCGAGGAAGGGTTGGCCGACGCTGTGGACGCCTTTTGCGAAGGGATCGGTTTTTCTCTTTCCCAGACCGAACGGATTTTTCAGGCCGCCGCCTCGTATCACCTGCCGGTGAAGCTCCATGCCGAACAGTTTTCCGATATGGGGGGATCTGTGCTGGCCGCCAGGTATAAGGCCCTTTCTGTGGATCACCTCGAACACCTGAATGAAAAAGGCGTAGAGGCCATTGCCCAGGCCGGGACCGTGGCCGTTTTATTGCCCGGGGCCTTTTATTTCCTGGGGGAGACCCAAAGGCCGCCGGTGGACCTGTTGAGGAAGCACGGCCTACCCCTGGCCGTGGCCAGCGACTCGAATCCCGGCAGCTCGCCTTGCGGGTCCCTGCTTTTGATGGTGAATATGGCCTGTACCTTATTTCGTTTGACCCCGGAAGAGGCCCTGGCCGGGGTGACCCGGAATGGGGCCGCGGCCCTGGGCCTGGCCGATCGTTTGGGGACCCTCGAACCGGGAAAGACGGCCGATTTTGCGGCCTGGGATATTGCCGAGCCGGCCGAACTGGCCTATCGGTTCGGATATAACCCGGTGAAGATGATTGTCAAAGACGGCGTGGTGATTGCACGACGGTAATGAAATGCTTGAAGTTCTGGAATCCAGGAGCCAGGAGCCAGCATTCAGAATGGGGAGAATCGGAAAAAGTCCGGAAGATCCCATTTCCGTCATTCCCGTGAAAACGGGAATCCAGTCCCGCCCAAAGGCGGGATTAATTTGTTGCCTATGGTCTGGAATCCCGCCTGCGCCTTCCGGGGTGTAGTACCCTACGGGACGGAAACGGGAATGACGAGTTTTTGTATAGTCATCAACAAAATGTAGGGTGGGTGGAGTGATAGCGGAACCCACCGGTTAATGAGGTCTTTATCTCTATTGTGTTTTAAATATTTTGGTGGGTTACGCTTTGCTGCACCCACCCTACAGAAATTTAGCCACGTGATCGATAAAACTTTGTCGATGTATCGGCAAAAAATGCTTATCAACTTTGAAGAAATCAAAAAAAGGAGGTTTAATCATGGGTAGAAAATTTTTTATTTTGTTGAGCACCTGTTGTTTAATCGCTTTCACCCTGTCAGCCTGGGCTGCCGACCCGATCAAGATCGGTTTTCATGCCCCTCTGACCGGTTTTGCCGCTTCGGACGGCAAGTCGGCCAGCATCGGGGCCGAGTTGGCGGTGGAACAGGTCAACGCCACCGGCGGGATCAACGGCCGGCCTTTAAAGCTGGTGGTCTACGACGATCAGGCCAAGCAGGAACTGTCCATCACTATTGCCAACAAACTGATCGGCCAGGACAAGGTCGTGATCGGCGTTTCCGGGAGCTACTCGGCCCCCACCCGGTCGGCGGCCACTGTCTTCCAGGAGGCCAAGATCCCCTATATCTCGGCCTATGCCATACATCCGGATATCACCAGGGCCGGAGATTACTGCTTCCGCACTTCCTTCCTGGGCGAGATCCAGGGACGGGGCGGGGCCAAACTGATCGGTGACCTCCTCGGCAAAAAGCGGGTGGTCATGATCACCCTGCAAAACGACTTCGGGAAATCCCTGGCCGCCGGCTTCAAGGAAGCGGCCGGCCAGTTCGGGATCAAGATCATCAATGAGTATGAATACTCCATGAAGGACCGCCAGTTCGGTTCTCTGGTCGCCAAAGTCAAGGCGGACAATCCCGAGGCTATTTACGCCTCCGGTTATTACTTCACGGCCGGACCTTTGGTCAGTCAACTGCGGGCCGCCGGGGTGACCGCCCCCCTCATCGGACAGGAAGGCTATGATTCCCAAAAATTTATCGAGATAGCCGGCCAGGCGGCCGAAGGGGTGATCATCACCACTTCGTTGGATCGCGATTCGGATGTACCGGAGACCAAGAATTTCATCCAGGCCTTCGAAAAGAAGGCCGGGTTCAAGGCCGACATGGTGGCGGCCTCGGCCCATACGGCTGTGATGGTAGCGGCCTCGGCCTTGAAGGCTGCCGGTTCTACGGACCCTCAAGCCCTCCGGGCGGCCATTTCCAAAACCAGGATCAAGGCCTCCACCGGTCTGATCTCATTCAACAGTCTGGGAGAGGTAAAAAAGGCCGTTCAGAACCAGGTGGTCAAGAACGGTCTCTGGCACAGGCATTCGGTCATTGATGACCCGAAGCTCCTGGAACCGCCGGACAAATAAGGGATCCCTTTTGTGCTCTATCTTGAACTCCTGATCCAAGGTCTGGTCTACGGCTGTATGTATGCAGTCATCGCCGTAGGCCTGACCCTGGTCTACGGTCTGTTGCGCATCCTCCACGTGGCCCATGCCGGTCTCTTCGCCCTGGGCGCCTACCTGGGGTTGTTGATTACCAACTGGTCCGGCAGTCTGGCCCTGGGCCTCCTGGGTTCGGCCCTGATCGTGGGTCTGGCCGGCATGCTCCTCTACCGCTTGTGCTATCAACCGATCCTGGACCGGCCTCCTTACGTGGCCCTCATCGCCTCCATCGGCCTGTTTATTGCCATGGAGGAAATCTTCCGGTTGATCTTCGGCCCCTATGGACTCACCTATAAGGTCCCCCCGCTTCAGGCCAAGGTCCTGGTCCTGGGGGTCAATCTGCGTCAGGCGGAATGCGGGCTGATCCTCATGGCCGTAGTCCTGTTGGGAGGGCTTTCCTATTTATCCCAGAAGACCCGCATCGGGGTGGCCTGGCGGGCCACGGTGGATGACCCTCAAATGGCCAGGGCCTTCGGAGTGGATACGATCAAGGTCCGTTATCTCAACTTCTTCATCGGCTCCTCTTTGGCCGCCATGGCCGGCGTCTTCGTCTCTCTGCTCAGCAATGTAGTGGAGCCGACCATGGGCGGGGTCCCCAGCTACAAGGCTCTGGCTATTATCGTTTTGGGAGGTCTGGGCAATGTCAAGGGCACCCTGATCGCTTCCCTGGTCCTGGGGGTGGTGGAGGCCTTCGGCACCATCTATATCGGTAAATTGCTCGACCGGGACGCCATCGCCTTTGCCCTTTTAATCGTTATCCTGATGATCCGCCCCCAAGGGCTCTTCACGCGGCAATGACTATGGGCATCTACGAAATCAGTCTGGCAACCTTGGTGTCCATCAATGTCATCTCCGCCCTGGGGCTGAACCTGATCTCCGGTTTTTGCGGCCAGATCAGCCTGGGCCATGCAGCCTTTTACGGGATCGGTGCCTACACGGCCGCCATCCTGGCCAAAGCCGGTCTCCCCTTTCCAGCCGCCCTGCTGGCCGGTATGGCCCTGGCCGGATTGGCCGGTCTGATCGTCGGGCTGACCAGCCTGCGGGTCCGGGAAGATTTTCTGGCCATTACCACCATGGGTGTGGGTTTTCTGTTTATCGGGATTGTCCGCCAGAACGCCTTTTTAGGGGGTGAAATGGGGATCTCGGCCATCCCGGCTATCGGGCTTTCCAAAGCCGGCTTTTTGGCCATGGTCCTTATCCTGGCCGCCTTGACCACGGTTTTCAACCTTTGGGTCAAAAAATCCTGGATGGGCTTTGCCTTTGAGGCCGTGGCCGACGACGAAGACACGGCCCGGGTCCTCAGTCTCGACGTCAGCAGCTACAAGCTGACAGCCTTTGCCCTGGGCACGGCCCTGGCCGGGTTGGCCGGAGGATTGTACACTTTTTTCGCCCGCTTTATTTCACCGGACAACTTCGGTTTCGTCACCTCCATCTCCATCCTCTCCATGGTCGCCGTGGGTGGGATCGGGTCGGTCTTTGGCGTCCTGGTCTCGACCATCTTTTTGACCCTCATGCCGGAATTTTTTCAATTCCTGAGCGACTACAAACTCCTGGTCTACGGTGCGCTTCTCTTCGGGGCCATGCGTTTTTGGCCCGACGGATTAGCCGGCTTGTATGCAAGTCTGGCCGGACGCCAGGGCCGGCGGTCATCGGACCGGGCGGAGGGACCATGAGCCGACTCCTGGAAATCAGGGACGTATCGGTCCGTTTCGGTGGCGTAAAGGCCTTATCCGATGTCTCCTGCGATATCGAAGAGGGGGAATTCTTGAGCCTCATCGGACCGAATGGAGCGGGTAAAACCACTTTGCTTAAGGTGGTCTTCGGTCAGGTCAAGGCGGAAAAAGCCCGGATCCTGCTGTCCGGGCAGGATATCACTCACCTGGCCACCCATTCCCGGGTCCGCCTCGGCCTGGCCATGACCCATCAGATCGTCCGGCCCCTGAGGTCCATGACGCTTCTGGACAATGTGGCTCTGGCCGTGGGCCATCAACGATTAGGCCGGGTCCTGCCGGCCCTGGTCTACTGGGACCGCACCAAAGAGCGGCGTCGGGCCTTGGAACTGCTTGAATCGGTCGGGATCTCGGATATGGCCGGAAAGGGTGTATTAGGTCAGCCCCTGGGCGTTCTCAAACGCCTCGAAGTAGCCAGGGCCATGGCCCTGGAACCCAAGGTCTTGTTTTTGGACGAACCTTTAGCCGGGCTTAACAACATCGAAGCCGGCCGCCTGGCCGATACGATTGGAGAAATCAACCGCCAGGGATTGACCGTGGTCATGATCGAACACAACCTGGGCGAGGTGCTGCGGGTCAGCCGCCGGCTGGTGGTCCTGGATAACGGAATAAAAATCGGAGACGGGGATCCGGAAGAGGTCATGCATGATCCGGCGGTCCGGGCCGCCTACGTGGGAAAAGGGGGCTGTGATGCTGCGGCTTGAAAACCTGGGCTGTGGATACGGACCTATGCGGGCGGTGCAGGGACTGGACCTGGAAGTGGCCCGGGGGGGCATTACGGCCCTTTTGGGGGCCAACGGTGCCGGCAAGTCCTCCACCCTGCTGTGCATCGCCGGCCTGGTGGAGGTCCACGAAGGCCGCCTCCTCCTTGAGGACCGGGACATCTCCCATCTCTCGCCCATGGACCGGGTCAAGGCCGGGATTGCCCTGGCACCCGAGGGCCGCCGGCTCTTTTCCCGATTGACCGTCCGGGAAAACCTGGTGGTGGGAGGATATTCCCGGCCGGCCAGGAAGACCTCGGCCGCCATCGACCGGGTGGTGGCCATCTTTTCCCGCCTGGGAGAACGTCTGGACCAAGTGGCCGGTTCCCTTTCCGGCGGCGAGCAGCAGATGCTGTCCATCGGCCGGGCCTTGATGGCCGAGCCGGAGCTATTGCTGATCGATGAACTCTCCCTGGGCCTTATGCCCAAGGCCGTCGACATCTGCTATGAAGCCATCACCGGCCTCAATCGACAGGGGTTGACCATCATCCTGGTCGAACAAAGTACCCAGCGGGCCTTGGAAGTGGCCGACCAGGTGTGTGTTCTGGAGTCTGGGCGCACCGTCTGGAAAGGGACCGCCGATCAGGCCCGGTCCGATGCCGGTCTGATCGATGCCTTTTTAGGCCTCAAAAAAATGGGCTTATAATGCCCAGGCCGCCCGGGCACCCTCTTCGACGGCCTCGATAATCCGCCGGGGACGTTGGGCGTCACCGACCACGGTGTATGGAATCTTCAAGGCCTCCAGTGCCCCCTTCAGCTCATCCCTGGCTTTCAAGCCTACGGCCAGCACCACCTGGTCGATGGGCGATAAAATCGATGGGTTTCCTTCACTTTCGATCTCTACGCTTCCCTCGCCGATCGATTTCAAAGTCGTGTTGAAAAGGAGACGGCAGTTCTTTTCCCGCAAGCGGGTATGGAGCATATAACCGTGGGAGGTGATCTTCAGAACCGGTGAGCGCTTGAGCATCTCTACCAGAGTCACCTGACTGCCTTGTTCGCTTAAGGTGTCGGCCGTTTCCATGCCGATGAGTCCTCCGCCGACGACCAGGACATTCTTCCCCGGTTTAACCCGGCCCCCCAGGATCTGCCAGGCGTCACAAACGTTGCCTTTTTCTCTTCCCGGTATCTCGGGGATGATCTTCTCCCCGCCGGCAGCCAGGATGACAAAGCCGGGATGGTTTTCCCGCAGCATGGCCTCGGTGACGGTGGTGCTGCTTTGAATCGATATAGGGGCCTTCCGGACCTGATCGATCTGCCAGTCGATCCATTCCCCGTAGATTTCCTTGTGGGGCGGTATGCGGGCATAGCGGATCTGACCGCCCAAATCCTTCTCCTGTTCGAAAAGGGTCACCCGGTGTCCCAGGCGGGCTGCTTCAAAGGCTGCTGTCAAACCGCCGGGTCCGGCGCCTACCACCCAGACCTCCTTGGGACCTTTAGCCGGACCTTGGGGATAAATCGTCTCCTGTCCGGTTTCGGGGTTGATGGAGCAGCGGATATTGCCCTCCCCTAAGATCTCGCGCTCGATGCACCCCTGGTTGCAGGCAATGCACTTCCGGATATCGGCCGACCGGCCGGCCCTGGCCTTGATCAGGAAATCGGGATCGGCTAAAAATTGCCGGCCGAAGGCGACCAGGTCCGCGTCGCCCCGGGCGATCACCTCATCAGCCTGAGCCGGCTCATTGAACCTGCCCACGGCAATGACCGGAACATCCACAACCTCTTTTACTTTTCTGGCCAGCCAGGCATTAAACCCCGGTCCGTACTCGGCCGGGGCCTGGGTAATCCCGGCCGGGCTGCCGTGGGTCCCGAAAGAGGCATGGATAATATCGGCCCCGGCCTGGACCATGTCCGGCAGGATGGTCTGCATATCATCGGCCGTGTATCCGCCCCGGATGGACTCTTCCGCGGATATGCGCACGGAGATTGGAAAATCCGCTCCCACCTTCCGTCGCACCGCTTCTATGACCTCCAGAACGAAACGGGATCGTTCCTTTAAGGTCGATCCACCGTATTCGTCCGTCCGGCGGTTCGACAGGGTCGAGAGAAACTGGGTCAGGAGATAACCGTGGGCGCAATGGATCTCTACGGCATCAAAGCCGGCTTCTTTGGCCCGGGCCGCGGCCGAACCGAAGGCGGCGATGGCTTCCTGGATATCCTCCAGGGTCATTTCCCGCGGCGTTGTGCGAAAAACGATGCTGGGAATGGCCGAAGGGCCCATGGCCTTTCCCTGGGAGCCGAGCAACAGGCTCTCCCGGCCGGCATGGTGGATCTGCAGCGCGATCCGGGGGCCGGCTTCGTGGACCACGGCCACCAGCTTCTTCAGACCTGGGATGAAACGGTCCTCATAGGCCCCCAACTGGTTCGGGCTGACGATCCCTCCGGGATGAACCCCGGTAATTTCCGTGATAATCAGACCCGGCTCCCCTTTGGCCCGGCGCTTCATATAGGCCAGATTGGCATCGCTTACGGTACCGTCGTCATTGCCCAGGTTCGTCCCCATGGGGGGCATGACCACCCGGTTGGCTAAAAACATGGACTTGATAGTGATGGGGGACAAGATGTGTTTCAAAGTATTCATGGCATTCTCCTTAGTTCGAAAATAGTTCAAAACAAAAAAGGATACCCATCGAGGTGCGGCGAAAGATATTTTCAGATCTATCAGAAATCATCCCACTTTTTAAGACATTGGGCGATATAAGGAAAATCCTCTTTTTGCAGGGTCCGCACATCCAACAGGAATCGTTCTTTCTCAATCCTTCCGATGATGGCCGGCGAAAAGGAACGAAATCGTTTTTCTATTTCGGCAGAGGGATGGCTTTCAGAAGTTAAAGCCAGGGCATAAGAATTCATAAACGATAAGGGTAAGGCACCGCCGCCGACCTGGGAGGTGGTAGGCATGATTTCGATGGTTAAACCGGGGACCGGATTTTTTTTAAGCTGCCGGTGGAGGCTTTTGGCCCGCTCATGGAGCCTGGGCAGGGGAATGGACAACAGGGCCAGAGTAGGTATATCTTTTAAGGCCTGTTCTTCGTTCCGGTAGAGTTTCAAAGTGGCTTCCAAGGCCGCCAGGGTCAGTTTGTCGATCCGCAAGGCCCGGTTTAAGGGATTGCTCCGCAAGGCCTGAACATATTTTTTCCGGCCCACGATTATCCCGGCCTGGGGGCCTCCCAGAAGCTTGTCGCCGCTGAAGGTAACCAGGTCGGCCCCGGCCCGGACCACTTCGCCGACAGTCGGTTCTTTTTCCAACCCAAAGGACGAGACATCTATAAAACTACCGCTCCCCAGATCTTCCATGACCGGCAGATTATGGCCCTGCCCCAAGGCCACCAGGTCTTCCAAAGGGACTTCGGCGGTAAAACCGATGATCCGGTAATTACTGGTATGGACCTTGAGCAGCATGGCCGTCCGGTCCGTCAGGGCCGCTTCATAATCCCGCAGATGGGTCTTATTGGTCGCCCCGACTTCCCGCAAAATAGCCCCGCTACGGGACATAACTTCCGGGATGCGGAAAGACCCCCCGATCTCAACCAATTGGCCTCTGGAAACAACAACCTCTTTTCCTTTAGCCAGGGTATCGAGGGCCAGTAAAACGGCCGCGGCATTATTATTGACCACCAGAGCGGCTTCAGCCCCGGTCAGTTCGATTAAAAGGGCTTCCACGTGGCTGTAGCGGCTTCCACGCTGCCCTGATTCCAGGTCGAATTCCAGGTTGGAATAATATCGGGCTACCCGCAGAACCTGCTCCAGGGCCTGAGGGGCCAGCAAAGACCGCCCCAGATTGGTATGGACAATAACGCCGGTTCCATTGACGACCCGGCAAAGATGATAAGCAGCCCGGGCCGACAGCTTCATTTCGATTTCCTTCCAGAGGTTCGGCAAAGCTAATTCGGGATCATAGCCGGAGAGGATCTCTTTTCTTTTATCAGCCAAGAGTTCCCGAATCACGGTTAACAGATGTTTTCGGGAAGTCCTGGACAATAATTTTCCAAACTCCGGCTGCTCCAGCAGCAGGGTCATGGAAGGTATCTTTCTTAATAAATCGGGATGGGGCGTATTCATGGCTCTCCGGGTTTAGTTCGAAAATAAAGTTTCAAGATGCAAGTTCCAAGTAAAAAATTATACTGTATTTAAGATAAGTTGGCAACCGAAAAAGGTAATAATTCGGCCACCAAGTCACTAAGCCACAAAGGTTTAAACATCATATCCCTTCTTTGCGCCTTCGTGTCTTAGTGGCTGAACTGGTACCGAAAAAAAATTGGTCTTGAACCATCCTCCTGCATAGAGTAAGGTGCAGGTCATGGAATGGAACTTTTTACCTTTTGATCCCCACCGCGCCGGACCTTTGGCCAAAGAACTTGACCTCCCTCCCCTGATGGCCCAACTTTTAATTAACCGTGGGTTTTACCGGGGGGACCAGGCCCTGGATTTTTTTTCTCCTTCTTTGCTCCGGTTACCCCCTCCTCACCTGATGAAAGACATGGATAAGGCTGTCAACCGCCTGCTGAAGGCCATTCAACAACAAGAACATATTGCGGTCTTTGGGGATTACGACGCCGACGGCATTACGGCCACGGCCCTGTTGGTCCATTTCTTAAGGCCCTATTTCCCTGATATTCAATACTATATCCCCCACCGGGTCCGGGAAGGATACGGACTTTCCCTATCCGGAATAACTGCCTTGAAAGACCAGGGGGTTTCCTTGTTGATTACGGTGGATTGCGGTATCTCCAACCATCAGGAGCTTGAATTCGCCAAGACGCTCGGCCTGGAGGCCATTGTGACGGATCATCATCAGATTTCCAAAAAAGGGAGCCCTCCGGCCATAGCCGTTCTCAATCCAAAACAGGAAGACTGCGCCTTCCCTTTTAAAGAATTAGCCGGAGTCGGGGTGGCCTTTTATCTGATTATCGCCCTTCGCCAGGCCTTGGAGCACCAGGGATTCTTCCCAAATGGAAAACCAAACCTGAGGGCCTATCTGGATCTGGTGGCTTTAGGGACTGTAGCCGACGTAGTCCCTCTGCTGGGCGTCAATCGTATCCTGGTCCGGGAGGGTCTGGAGGTGATGGCCCATTCCCCCCATATCGGTTTAGCGGCCTTGAAAGAGGTCTGCGGGATTCAACCCGGGAGCGCGGTTTCTTCTTTCGATGTGGCCTTTCGCCTGGCCCCCCGACTTAATGCCCTGGGCCGGATGCAGGAAGCCAAGGGCGGGGTCTGCCTGCTGACCACGGAGGATGTCCAGGAAGCCCGGGACCTGGCCCGGTTAATGAACCAGGAGAACAGCCGCCGACAGACCTTGGAACAACTTATGATTAAAGAAATCGATGAAGGATTACGGTCCTCCCTGGAAACCGACCGGAAGAAAAGCCTGGTCCTGGGGTCCGAAACCTGGCATAGGGGGATCCTGGGGTTGGTGGCTTCCAGGCTGGTTGAGCGATGGCTTAGACCGGTCTTTTTATTCGCCCTCGAGGGAGAAACGGCCCATGGCTCGGGCCGGAGCATGGAAGGCTTCAACCTCTTTAAAGGGTTAGAGACCCTGGAAGAGTTCCTATTGGGCTTTGGGGGGCATGCGGCTGCCGCCGGAGCCACCCTTAAGATCAAGGACCTTCCGGCCTTTGAACAGGCCTTTGAAGCCCTGGTCAAAAATTCGGTTCCGGAAGAGGCTTTCCTCCCGTCGCTCACCATAGAAGGAGAAATCGATTTCCCCGGGCTGGGAAAAGATATCGCCCCTTATCTGCCCCGGTTAGCGCCTTTCGGATCAAAAAATCCGGAACCTCTACTCGCCAGCCGGCAAGCTCGAATCAAATCCCTCCGGATAGTGGGCAACACGCTCGGCTCCAGCCGAGGCCCTGGCCATCTGCGCCTAAAGTTGGAACAAAAGGGGATCGTTATGGACGGCATCGGCTTCGGGCTGGGGAACCAGGTCCTGACCCCTGGAGATTGGGTCGACCTGGCCTATACCCCTTTTATTTCGGAATACGGATCGACCCCCAGACTGGAATTGCGTATTAAAGATATCAAATAAAACTTGACTTTAATTACAACCTATGGTTTAAATTAAGTTTATCTTAAATTTGAGGAGATGTGGCAGTTATGAAGAGAACATTTCAACCCAGCAACCTGAAACGATCCAGAACTCATGGATTTTTGGTCCGAATGAGCACTCCCGGCGGACGGAAGGTTATCAGCCGAAGACGAGCAAAGGGAAGAAAACGGCTTTCGGTCTAGTACCCGGGTCGTTTTCCTTAAGGATGAAGCCTTTTGCCTTACCTAAAGAGGAAAAGGTCCTGAAACGTAAGGATTTCATCCGAAGGTCCTCAAACGATAGAAAGAGGGTTTTCCCCCATTTTCTGATTATCATGAAACCCAATAATTTGGGTATAACCCGTTTGGGTTTAACGGTGGGAAAAAACAGGGGGGGAGCAGTCCAGCGAAACCGAATCAAGCGTCTTTTAAGAGAATTCTTTAGAAGATCCAAACACAAGCTTCCTCCTTCCCAGGATATCATTATAGTTGCCTTAAAAGGATCAGACCCATTAACCTATTGTCAAGTTTTGGAAGAATTAACCCCCCTGATGGTTGGAAGCGGTTCTTGATCCATTACCTTAAGGGATTTTTATTATTGGGAATACGGGGATATCAACGAGTCATTTCGCCCCTTTTCCCATCTTCCTGCCGGTTCTATCCCACCTGTTCTGAATATTCTTTTCAGGCTATTCAAACATATGGGTTAACCAAGGGATTATTTCTATCCCTGAAAAGGATCGGGAGATGCCATCCCTTTTCCTCAGGCGGATTGGACCCATTACCATAAGGATGTCCCCCTTATCATTTTGGAGTAATTATGGAAAAAAATGCAATTCTGGCCTTTGTATTGTCCATGGCGGTCTTTGCCGCCTATTTTTTATTATTCGCCCCTGAGGAACCAGCGAAGCCTCATCAGGATAAGACGGCCAAGACGGTTTCTGCCCAGAAGGAATCCCCTCCGGCCCTTTCATCCCCCGGGCCGGCAGCGCCGGCCGCCACGCCCAAGACCCAGGAAGCGGCCTCCTCTCAAACAGCCAGGGATGTGTTAGTTAAGACGAAACAATTTGAAGCTGTTTTTTCAGAGCAGGGCGGAACATTAAAAAGCCACAAATTAACCGCCTACAAAGAACAATTGGGAGGTAAGGATCTCAAAGAAATAATCTGGGCCGATCAGCCTTCGGCCTTTCCCTTGCAACTGGAATGGATAAAAAAATCCCAGCCGGATATGGCTCTGGCGCCATTCAAGGCCGATAAAAATTCCCTGATTTTGTCTCCTGATCAACCCAAAGGGACCCTCTCTTTTACCTGGACCTCCAGCCAGGGAATGACGATCGTCAAGACTTATACCCTCTCCTACGATTCGTACCGGATTGACCTGGATATCCAGGTGATCAATGGAACCTCCCAAACGCTGGACGATAATTTAACCCTCCTTCTGGAAAATAAATTTGTGCAGGCATCGGATAATTCGGCCTCTTTTCAGGGCGCCCTGCACCTGGTAAACGGGCAATACAAAGAAGTGGCCCTGGGAAAGGTCGACAAGGAAGAAGTACTGACCGGGAAGATCCGGTGGGGAGCCCTGGCTGACACCTATTTTATGGGGACCGTGGTTCCTCTGGAAGAACAGCAAACGGTCAGTCTCAAGGTTTCCAAACCGGCCCCGGAATTATTAAAGATCGCCTTCGTGTCTGCCCCCTGGACGTTGGCCCCGAAGGGGGAAAAAAGGATCCGTTATGCCCTGTATTTCGGGCCGAGAGACACCCAGATCTTACAACCTCTGGGGTTGGAACTGGAAAAAGCGGTCAATTTCGGCTTTTTCGATATTATTGCCAAGCCCTTATTGTGGGTCCTGCGTTTTTTTAATGGTTTCCTCCATAATTACGGCTGGTCGATCATTATCTTAACCATCCTGGTTAAAATCCTTTTCTGGCCTTTGACCCATAAAAGTTACAAGTCCATGAAAGATATGCAAAAACTTCAACCCAAGATTGCCAAATTAAAGGAAAAACATAAAGACAACCGGGAAAAGCTCAATCAGGAGACGATGGCCCTGTATAAAACTTACAAGGTCAATCCGATGGGGGGATGTCTACCGATGGTTATCCAGATTCCGGTTTTCTTTGCCCTTTATAGCCTGCTGGGATATGCCATTGAACTGCGTCATGCCCCATTTTTCCTCTGGATCAATGACCTTTCGGCACCGGACCGCTTACCCATCGGAATCCAGATCCCTTATGTCGGCAACGGGATTCCGGTCTTGACCCTGCTGATGGGGGCTTCCATGTTTATTCAACAAAAAATGACCCCCACTACAGGGGACCCGACCCAGGCCAAAATGATGCTTTTCTTGCCGGTTGTTTTTACCTTTATGTTTATTAACTTTGCCGCGGGCCTGGTCCTGTATTGGCTGGTCAATAATGTCCTTTCCATAGGTCAGCAATATTACATCAATAAATATGTCAACTGAATCAAGATGGAGGAGATGACCCATGGCATCCCTTGAAATAGAAGGAAAATCCGTTGAAGAAGCCGTTGAGACGGCTTGTAGTCAGTTAAAAGTCCCCAAAGAAAAATTAGTGGTTGAGGTCCTGACCGCCGGGTCTACTGGAATATTCGGTATTGTAGGTTCCAAAAAAGCCAGAATTCGGGCCACGGTCAAAGAAGAACCTGTTGAGCTAATCGCTGAAATGCAACCCCAGACGCAACCCGGCCTTGAGCCGCTGCCCGTTCCCCTGACGGATGATGAATTGATCGCCGAAGCGAAAACCCTGACTCAAGATATCCTGAGCCTGATGGGGTTAGAGGGCACCTTATTGATTCGAAAAGAAAAAGAGACCCTCCATATCAAAATAGAAGGGGAAACGAGCGGGTTGCTGATCGGTCGAAGAGGGCAAACCCTGGACGCCTTACAGTATTTGATCACCCGCATTTTGAATCGAAAAGGCCCTGACAAAATCAAGGTGGTCATGGATAGTGGAGACTACCGCACCCGCCGGAAACAGTATTTGGAAGATTTGGCCTTGAAGATGGCCGAAAAATCAAAACAGACCGGGAAACCCGTGGTCATAAGCCCATTAAATGCCCATGACCGCCGCATCATTCATTTGACACTGGAAAAGGATAAAAGCCTCAAAACCGTCAGCCGGGGGGAAGGGCAATTGAAAAAAATGATCATTTCTGCGGCGAAAAAAGACCGTACCGCAGAACCCCCTGCCGATTCGGACACATAAAGAAAGGGTGCAAGGTACAAGGAAGCACTTTAACCCTTAGACCTTAAACCTTATACCTTGCACCTTAAACCTTGTACCCTTCGCCATGACCGACCATGACACCATCGCCGCCATATCCACCCCGATCGGGATAGGAGGTATCGGTATCATCCGGATCAGCGGTTCCCGGGCCATCGCCATAGCCCAAACCCTTTTCCCCTCGGCATTCCCCCTTAAAACACGCCGATCCCATCAGTTAACCCTGGAAAATATCATCGATCCTGCCCGGGGATTGATTATTGATCAAGTATTGCTTTCGGTCATGAAGGCCCCAAACACCTATACCCGGGAAGATGTGATTGAAATCAACTGCCACAGCGGACCTCTGGTATTAAAAAAAATCCTGGAACTGGTCTTGCTTGGCGGGGCCCGTCTGGCCGACCCAGGGGAGTTCACCCTGCGGGCCTTTTTAAATGGCCGGATCGACCTGACCCAAGCCGAAGGGATTATTGAACTGATTCAAGCCCAAACCGACCAGGCCCTCACCCAGGCCAACAAACTTCTCCAAGGGGCCTTACAAAAACGATTGCAGGGTATCCAGAAAAATTTATTATCTTTGCTGGCCCAATTAGAGGCAGCCATCGATTTTCCTGAAGAAGAGTTGGAGATCCTGGATCGAAAGGAATGGAATCGTATTCTCCAAGAGCAGGTCTTGACCCCTATATTGGAACTCACCCAGGCCTATGAACAAGGACTGCCTTTTCGGGAAGGCCTTTCCCTGGTCCTGGTGGGCAAACCGAATGTCGGAAAGTCCAGTCTGCTGAACCGGTTGTTAAACGAGGACCGGGCCATTGTCACTTCCATCCCCGGTACGACCAGGGATACTATTGAAGAAAATATCCTCTTAAAAGGTCTGCTCTTCCGGCTGGTCGATACGGCCGGGATTCGCCAGGCACGGGATGAGGTCGAAGAAGCCGGAATCCTGCGGACTCGCGGGAAAGTACAGCAGGCCCAGATGGTCTTATTTTTACTGGATACCTCCCGTCCCATCGAGGCGGAAGACCGGGCCATCTATGAGGAAATCGGGGCGAAGCCCACGATCGTCTTGCTGAATAAAATGGACCTCCCCTCGGTGGTTGCCCTTGAAGAAGTACAAAAAAAATTCCCTAACCCTCTGGTGCTTCCCCTATCGGCCCGCTATGGTCAGGGGATAGAAACGCTAAAAGAAAAACTCCATGAACTTTTTATTCATACCCATTTCCCCGAGGCGCTGCCTGATCTCATGCCAACTCTCCGGCAAAAAAAAATATTCGAACAAATGATTGAATCCTTAACCCGGGCTTATCAATTAATGGATCAAAAGGTCTCGCCGGAATTTATTGCCCTGGATATTCAGAAGGCATTGGAAGACATAGGTTCTTTGGTCGGGACCACCACTGCCGAAGATGTTTTGGACCAGGTCTTCAGCCGGTTCTGCATTGGAAAATGAAGTTTTTGTAACTTAAAAAACCTTGTTTTATCGTTCTTTTTTGAATATAAGAGGGTATGAGAAATTATTCTTTTATTTAAAGGAGGTAACGGCGATGAAAAAAAATGGATCCACCCCAAAGAGAATCTTTCTGACGTTGGTTCTGGCTATCAGCCTTCTTTCTTTTCCACTCGGTGCCTGGGCCAAGACGGAGATCATCTGGTGGCACTCCATGGGCGGATTTCTTGGTGAGCGGATAAATGAAATTACCAATAAATTCAATACCAGCCAAAACGAATTCGAGGTCAAGGCGGTTTTCAAAGGGGGGTATCCCGAAACGCTGACCGCCGGGATAGCGGCTTATCGGGCCAAGACCCAGCCTGATATCATGCAGGTCTTTGAGGTAGGGACCCAGACGATGCTCTCCTCCGGGGCGGTTTATCCCGTCTATCAACTAATGAAGGACCAGGGCATCAGGATCGACTGGGATGATTACCTCAGCGTAGTGAAGACCTATTACTCCAAAGACGGGAATCTCTATTCCATGCCCTTCAATTCTTCCACGCCCATCCTTTATTACAACAAGACTATTTTGAAAAAAGCCGGCATCGATATTAAAAAGCCCCCGGAGACCTTTGAAGAGATTGAAAAAATGGCCAAAGCGGCTGTTTCCTCCGGTGCGACCAAAACCGGCTTTACCGTTTCCTGGCCGTCCTGGACCCTCATGGAAAATATGCATACCTGGCACGATCAACCTTTCGCCAATAACAACAACGGTTTCTCGAACATGGCTACGGAACTGAAGATCAACGGGAAACTGGGACTTCAGGTCATGGAAACCCTGGCTCGATGGCAGAAAGAGGGTATCTTTACTTATTCCGGGCGGGGGCCCAAGGGAGATCAACCCACGATTAATGGAGAGGCCGCCTTCAGTCTGGCTTCTACCGCCCTGGTGGGCACTTTAAGCAAAACCGCCAAGTTCGAATGGGGCACGGGGCACTTACCGAAACTTAGCGGTTATCCCCAAGGCAATTCAATTATCGGAGGGGCCAGCCTATGGGTCTTGAAGGGACAACCCCAGGAACATTATAAGGGTGTGGCCAAGTTTCTTGAATTTCTGGGGCAACCCAATATGCAGGCCTTGTGGCATTCTGCCACGGGGTATTTCCCGATCAGTCAGGCCGCTGTCAAAGCTCTGCCGGCCGATCACTTCCGCAAGAACCCTAACTTGTGGACCGCCTTTGGTCAGATTACCCACGGAAAGACCACTCCCAACAGCCAGGGGATCCGATTGGGGAACTTCATGGCCGTCCGGGATATTATTGAAGAGGAGATGGAAAATATCTTTTCAGGCAAGAAGACCCCCAAACAGGGACTTGACGATGCCGTGAAGAGAGGGAATCAGGCCTTGAAAGAGTTTGCTTCCCTGTATAAATAGACCGTGAAAAAAAGTATTTTCCATAATCGGTTTCTCCCTTATCTTCTGGTGGCCCCTCAGTTGATGGTCGTCCTGGTTTTCTTTTTCTGGCCGGCCTTCAACTCGCTGCGACTGTCTGTTTTCAAAACCTCGCCTTTCGGGGACGTCCAGGTCTTTGTTGGTCTGGAGAATTTCATCAATCTCCTCACCTCACAGGAATACTACCACAGTGTGGTTCAGTCTTTTATTTTTTCTCTGGGAGTTACCTTTTCTTCCCTGGCTGGTTCGCTTTTCCTGGCCGTATTGGCCAACCAAAAAATCCGGGGCCGGCCATTATATCGGTCGGCCCTGCTCTGGACTTTCGGGGTCGCTCCTCCGATCGCCGGGATTATCTGGCTGTTTGTTTTCCATCCTTCTTATGGGATCCTGACCTATCTTTTGGCCCGGATAACGACCTATGAGTTCAACTGGCTTTTACAGGGTTGGATCGCCCTTCTTCTAGTGATTTTTGCCGCCAGTTGGGCCCATTTGGGATACAACATCGCCTTTTTTCTGGCTGCCTTGCAGACCATTCCTCAATCGGTTATCGAAGCAGCCAGGATAGACGGGGCCAGCGGTCTGAGGCTCTTCCGCTGGGTCACTTTTCCCCTCTTATCTCCGGTGACTTTCTTCCTGTTCATTATGAATATGGTCTTTTCTTTCTTCGAGACCTTCGGATTAATTCATGCTGTCACCCAGGGAGGACCGGGAGATGCCACTACGATTATGGTCTATAAAACGTACCTGGATGGTTTCGTCCATATGCGCATGGGACTCTCCGCGGCCCAATCGGTCATCTTGATGGTCCTGGTGATTTCCCTGACGGTGCTCCAGTTCCGTTTTACGGAAAAGAAGGTGTTTTATTGAACCGCAATCGCTCGTTTAAATCCAAAAAAGGAAAGCTGAACGGGACCAACCTCCTGATCCACTTCCTCTTGATCGTTTCGATCCTCCTGATCTGTTTTCCTATTTACTATGCCTTTGTGCTCAGCACTCAGAGTATGGATGAGGTGACCCAGACTCCCCAAAAATTGTGGCCTTCGAAGCACCTCTGGGAAAATTACCTCAAGATATGGGACCGGCTTCACATGGGCCGGCTTCTCATCAACAGTACCATCGTGGCCCTGGGGGTCAGCCTGGGTAAGATCGCCATCGCCATTCTTTCCGCCTTTGCCATTGTTTTTTTTAATTTTCGGGGGAAGCAAATTTTTTTCTGGATGGTTCTGGTCACGTTAATGCTCCCGGTGCCGGTCCGCATCTTATCCACCTATCAGGTCATCAGCCAGCTTGGATGGGTGGACACCTACCTGGGCCTGATCGTTCCCTTGATTGCCTCGGCTACGGCCACTTTTCTCTTCCGTCAATTTTTTCTGACCATACCCGATGAGCTGGTGGATGCGGCCAAAATTGACGGGGCCGGTCCTTTACGCTTTCTTTGGTCCGTCCTGCTCCCCAATTCCGGGGCCAGTATAGCCTCTCTTTTTGTGGTCATGTTCATCTACGGCTGGAATGAGTACCTTTGGCCCCTCATGGTTACCAACTCGGAAAAAATGAAGGTCGTCGTGGTGGGCATTGCCGCCACCATTCCCACTGGAACCCAGCCTCCGGAGTGGAACCTGGTCATGGCGGTGGCCATAATGGCCCTCCTCCCGCCTGTACTGGTAGTGCTCATCATGCAACGCTGGTTCATGCATGGACTGCTGGAAAGTGAAAAATGAGCTCATCAGAAAAATGGTTTCAAGATAAATCCTCATGGCCCCGCTGGGACCATAAAATATAAAAATGGGTTTCTCCGAACTCCGAACTCTTAACTCTAAGCTTTATTTACGTATTAATCTTATCCTTCTCATTCTGGGATTTATTACCTTGGTTACGGTAAACGAGTCCTAAGCCATAGTGAGCTTCTGCATAGTTTGGATATAACTCTATTGCTTTTTTATACTCTCCTATTGCTTCGTCAAGCGTGCCTAGTCCATAGTAG
>JACRBX010000319.1 GCA_016219225.1 Deltaproteobacteria bacterium | reverse complement strand
GAATATTTAAGCCCCTCAAAGGGGCTCACAAACAAAAACCAAAACCCGCGTAGCCGTCACCCCGGCGAAAGCCGGGGTCCAGGGCTTTTCCCAAACCTTTTAGAATCACTGGATTCCGGCTTTCGCCGGAATGACGGTCAAGTCAAGGTTTGGTCTTCAAATGGAAAACATTAATTCCTCGTTGTCGATACTGAAAACCCCCACTCCCGGAATTGTCGAACTCTGGGAGTCCCCCGGCAGAGCCGGGGGTTTACCTAAAAGCAATTAAGAGGTGACTTATGACCAAACGTGATTTTCCCCCAATTCATCCCGGTGAAATTCTTTTAAAGGAGTTTCTGGAGCCATTAGGGATCAGCCAATACCGGTTGGCCAAAGACATCGGCGTGACACCGCGCCGTATTAATGAAATCGTCCACGGTCGGCGCGCCATTACGGCCGACACCGCACTCCGTCTTGGCCGCTTTTTCAATATGGAAGCACAATTCTGGCTTAATCTTCAGTCGCATTATGATATGGAGGTGGCGCTGGACCTTTTGCAGAACAAGCTCGATGCGGAAGTCCGGCCATTCTCCCGGGCGGCTTAAAAATTGACCAAAAACACATCCTTGTCGCGTTTGGAAAAAATAAAAGAATTATTTTTTGGCACGGATTTCACGGATAAACGCGGATAATGCTCTTTATTTCTCAAGAAAACGGGCATTCGTTTTCTTGAGACCGGCATCCGCCGAAGGCCGAGAGATGGATAATCATTTTTGCTTTGCTGTGTCTATCCGTGAAATCCGTGCCAAGATATTTCAAAAAGCTAAATTGATACCCAAAATCCGATATCAGTATTTCCCCCCGTGCTCTTTTTTCACCTGGTCCCGGTCCACCTCCCCTTCCCTGGTTTTGGGCAGGGCCTCCACGAAGACCACGAATTTGGGTTTTTTATAACGGGCGATTTTACCCGCCACAAACTCGATCAAGAGATCTTCCGCCAAAGACTTCTCTTCTTTCAAGACACAGACGGCCTTGATGGCCTCCCCCCACTGGCGATCGGGGACACCGATGACGCACACTTCGGAAACGTCCTCATGGCCCAGGATGGCCTTTTCCACCTCCACCGGGTAGACATTTTCCCCACCCGGTTTGATCAACTCCTTTTCCGCCTTGCGCTTCACATACCAGAGATAGCCGTCCTGATCGAAACGGCCCATATCTCCGGTATGATGCCAGCCATTGCGAAAGGTGTAGGCATTGTCTTCTTCCAGGCCCCAGTAGCCCAGGAAAACCGCCGGACCGCGCACACAGATTTCCCCAACGGTCCCGATGGGGACTTCCCGGTCATAATCGTCAAAAAGGGCCACTCTGGAAATATGGGTCGGCCGGCCGGCGCTGCCCGGTCTATCCTCGATCCGGCCGCCGGTGACCCCCATGGCCTCGGTCTGGCCGAATCCGGTCAAGAAATTAATCTGGGGGACCATCTCCTTAAACCTTTTGAGATTATCGGGATGGTCGAGTCCTCCCACCATCCGGAGACTGGACAGATCGAATCCGCCTCCCAGTTCCTCATATTTGTCTATGAGCATCTTCAGAATAGGGGCAAAGTGGAAAAAGGTGGTCCCTTTTTCCTTCCCGATCAATTTTAAAGTCAGCTCCGGATCAAAGCGGTCGACAATGACGTTTTTCCCCCCGGCCTGCAGGACGGCCATAGCCAGGGATAAGGCCGCAATGTGAAAAAGATGCAGGATGAAAAGGAGGCAATCCGCCGGCCCAAGGCCGTAACTGTGCATCATTTCCTGGTTGATACTGATGATATTCCTCTGACTCAGAAGGGCCCCACGGGGCCGGCCGGCCACAGCGGCCGTATGGATAATGACGAAGCCGGCGTCCGCCGGGATATCCATCTCTTCATGGTCCCCCTCGGCATTATAAAGCGTCTCAAAGGAAAAAAATCCTTGAGGCACCTCTCCACCCCCGATGGTAAAATAGTGCTCGACGGAGGCCAACTTACCCCGGGCCTCAGTCACACTTTGTCGAAACCCCGGACCGGCAAAGATCAATTTCGGGGTGCAGTCCATGAGGACATATTCCATCTCATCCTGCTGAAAACGCCAGTTGACCGGCAGCAGGATGGCCCCTATCTTGGCGGCCGCCCCGTAAAGGATCATAAACTCATGGCAGTTTTGGGCCACGACTCCGAGGCGGTCCCCTTCCCGGACACCCAGGCGGATAAGCCCGGCGGCCAGGTGATCGCATTTTGTTTTAAATTGCCGGTGGGTCAGTCGGACATCCTGAAAAACAATCCCTTCCCTTTCAGGATAAAGTGCGGCATTACGGCTGATGGCGTCATAAATCGTATAGTCTCTCTGTCCCATATCCCCCTCCTTTTCAACCCTTTTCTTTTTGAAGTTTTTTCAAAGTTTGCCAGAGTTCCTCGACCTGCTTTCTGGTTTCCTCCAAAGACTTATCATTATAAATCACAAAATCGGCATAGCCCAATTTTTCATCGATGGGAAGCTGGGATTTGAGGATATTGGCTGCCTCTTCCCGGCTGATGCCGTCCCGCTCGGCCAACCGGCTTATCTGCATTTCCGGGGTAATATAGACTAACAAGAGTTTGTCATACATCCACTGCATATTGAATTCAATCATCAGCGGAACGACCACCTGGATGACCGCCTCGGGATCTTTGGCCGCATAGGTATTGATCTGTCTGTTGACGATTTCGCCCAGGCGCGGATGGATAAAGCCCTCTAATTTTTTTCTTTTCTCGAAATCCCGGAAGACGATGTCTGAAACCTTTTTCCGGTTCATGGTCCCATCCTCATTGAGGACCTGTTTTCCAAAATAATCCACAATATCCTTAAGGGCCGGTTGCCCCGGTTCCACCACCTGCCTGGAGATCAGATCAAAATCAACGATCGGCGCCCCCAACGCTTTCAACATATTGGCTACCGTGGTCTTCCCGCTGGCGATGCCGCCGGTGACCCCTAGGAGCAGCCGCTGGTCGTGGCCGCGAACCGCCTCGATCTGGGCTACTCCCCCATAGGCCATAGGGAAGGCGCTGGACAGATCCTGCTCCGCACCGGCAAAACTGATCGGATAGCGGATGCCTCTTTTGTAAAGGGCTTCCAGGCCCCTTAAGGCCTTTTCCATCATCCCGGCCGGCAGGGCCATGACCAGGTCCTCGTCCTGGGCGTGGCCGTAACGCCGCTCTCCGTAACAGGGGATGGTCAGCGAGGGTTTTCCGTTCAAATAGCAACGGGCAATGGCGTCCGAGCAGGAGGATTCTCCGACGCAGTAAAACTGCATGACCGTATAATCCTCAAACTGAAGGGCATTGATCAGGAGAATCATTTGAGCCGGGTTGGCATAGATCAGGACGATATCCGGCTCAAAGGGGTTGTAAACCAGAGGGGCCATGGCCACGGCCTGGTATTGGCCCAAAGGGAGCCGGGGGATGGCGGCTTCATACTTTTTCCCGTCCGCCTTGGTCTTCACCCAGACGATACTGCGGAAGGTGCCGTCTTTATAGACCCCGGGCGTGTCGGTCAGGCCTATGATAGAAGGGCACATGGGAGAAAGAAAATCGTCCAGATCGGCCCCCACGGTCCAGTCAAAATTCCTGACCAGATTAATCAGTTGGCACAGGGTTCTCTTGCCCTGGGGACGCCGTAAAAAAGGGATTTGGCCCAGGGCCTCCTTTTTCTCTAACATCTTGAAGGCCACCGGAAAGGACTTCAGCCGCAACAACTGCTCCATTCTTCTGATCAATTTTTCCCAGTTAACGGGTCCTCCCATAGACAAAAACTCCTTTCTTAATAGGTCCGGCCTGACCATTGCCGTATTGCGGCGGACAGCCTGATTCAGAAAAAAACCCTATCACGTCGATCCGCCGAGATCAACAGGCTTCTTTATTTTTTTTGGGTTTATTAAAGGGCCTTTGAGGGCATAAAAAGGATGGGCCTCCCGGGATTATTTCGGGCCGGGGACCTGTCCGGTCTTGGCCGTTGGGGCAACGGATTCGGAGTCCGCAATATAATAGGTAATGCGGGTCCGGGGACTCAAATATTCGAAAATCTCCGGGTCAAGATGCAGGGGCCGAATACTGCGCTCGATAGATAGGTTGGGGTCATCCCGCAGATCATAGATAAGGGCCTCGTCCTTGGGAATTAAGGGATCGTAGACCACGATACTGGGCCTCAAGGGATTATGTCGCGTCACGGTGATTACAATACCCACAAGACCATTGGAAAGCTTGACAATCGTGCCCGGAGGGTAAATTCCGAGACATTGGATAAAGAGGGCCAAAAGGTTTTCATCAAAGGCATCCCTCTCCTTGGCGAACATCCGGGAAAGGGCCTCATAAGGCGTTAGAGAATCCCTCGGATCCAAGCGGTTGCAGTAATTATCATAGATATTGGCGATCGAGGCTATCCTGGTCAAAACGGATATTTTGTTTCCGGTCAGTTTGTCGGTGTATCCTTTCCCGTCCCATCTTTCATGATGATGAAGGACAATATCAGCCGACTCTTTCGGAAAAGAGGGCGTTTGGGAGACGATTTCCTCCCCGTACTTGGGATGAAGTTGCAGGAAACTGGTTTCCGCCGGGGTCAGCGGATCGGTTTTGGTGAGAATATTCTTGGGCACCCGGTTTTTGCCGATATCATGAAAGAGTGCACCCAGTCCCAGGATTCTCAGTTGCCCGGGATCCAGTCCGTACTCTCTCCCCAGGATCATGGAAAGTACCGAGACATTCAGGGAGTGGTAAAAAACATTCTGACTTCCCAGTTCGGTATTCATCAGTTGAACAGAGGACTCTTTATCAACCATCAAGGATTCGATCAGATCGCGCATCAACACATCGGCCTCTTCAATAGACTTCGGAGAGCCGGTATGGATATTTCTCATCACATTTTTTACCATCCCCACCCCGGATTCAAACCGCCTTTCGCATTGGGCCATGTTTTCGCGGCGCTTCTTTAACTGTTCGATCCTTTCTCTTTTTTCCTCCCATAATTTTTTCATCTCGTTACTCAACGGCTCCGAATCGCCGGCAGGAGGAACGGTTACGATCTCTTTCTTGGGAGGATAGGGGAGGACATCGCTCTTTTCGGGCAAGCAGACAACGCTTTTCAGCCCTATCTCGCGCAGGGTTTCGATCATCGAGGGATTAGTGATCTTAAAACTATTGACCAGAAAGGGATGAGAAAACCATTTCATATCCAGTCTGATAAAGACGCCAACCCGTAATTGATCAATATCTACTTTGTATTCAGTCATATGTCACCCTTAATGGAGTGAAAAGCCGGCAGCGATCAGCATTTCGTCAATCAGCCGTCCCCTTTTCCTGACAAAGTCAGCTGTCCCCTCCGGCCTGGAAGCTTAGCGTACGGCGTAGTATATCATAAGCCTAAAAAAGAGAGAAAAATAATCTTTCAGGGAATCAAAAACGTGGGATTTTTCTCGAAACCCTTTCCCTGGTCAACGATCCCATCCCCTTGCCTTCAGCCTGTTTTTTACTCCTTGCTTCTATCTTTTTCTTGTTTTATAATCTTATAATCAAACAGCAAATTCTTAATGAAGAACAACACGACAAGGAGGTAGGCCATGGGAGACAAAGGCAAGAAGGATAAGGATAAGGGTCAGAAACAGAAAACAAGCAAACAGGATCAAAAGGCAAAAAGAAATCAGGACAAGCAACCCAAAAGAAAACCTTGACAGGCGGAATTTCAGAATGGCAGAGAGGCCGACCAGGCTTTGGAGGCGGCCTCCATGGGTTCTCCTGCCGGCTGATGTTAATAAGTTTTCATCCGGAGATCCAGGAGTTCCGGATGCAACTCCATCTGGGAAATTACAGTTTCAGGATGGAACCAGTTATGTGGGGTGGGGTGAAGCAAACGAAACCTACCGTTCTTCTTAAAGGAAAAGATGGGAAAAATATTTGTTGATAATGCAAAAAAAGCAAAAACTTTTGCCGGGGAAAAGAGGACAAATAGTTTTGCTGTTAAAAGGACCGCCAAATTAGGTTCGGAAAAGAATCCCGCTGTTGTTCAAGTCCAAACAGAAGAAAGAATGCAAGAAATAGTATCCATTTTTGAAGAACACGACTGGAAATATTTAATTAAATTGGAACCCGATGAACCAGAGGATATTACCAATTTAGAAAGATTGTTGAATCCACCAAAACCAAAGACAGCCGAAATCAAAATTGGACGCAATGCGCTCTGCCCCTGTGGGAGTGGGAATAAGTATAAAAAATGCTGTGGTCGATAATGATGGACTCGAAGTAGATCGTCGATCATCAAAAAAATCTCCTATATCCCCATACCTCGGAACGAAATGTCGTTTCGCTCCTTAGCGGCGTATTCCACCATTTCCGGGGAAGGGGCATTTCAAGCCTCCATCATTTCGGTTTGGATCGATAGGCTTCAATAAAACTCAAGGCCTTTTTTAGCCGCGCAAGTCCCCATTTGACAAAGGTTTTCGCAGTAATAACTTCGTTTTCCCGAACGACACCCTTCGCATTTCCAGGCTTCTACCGGTTGTCCAAAACGTTCGGCAATCGCTTCAAGTCTTTGAGGGTCTTCGGTGGTACCGATAAATATCGTGCAAGCGGGGCAAAACAGCCCGCATACGGCGCTCAGTCTTTTTTAGTCCTGAAAATCCTGTTGATGGCTCATAGGGTTTCTCCCTAATACGGAAATGGTAAAGCAAGATTAGCTTCTGCGGCCGGTTGTCTGCCTGCTCGGGACGGCGCTCCAGGGGTCATCGGGCCAGGGGTGTTTGGGATAACGTCCTTTCAACTCTTTCTTGACCTGGACATAGCCCTTATTCCAGAAGCCCCTCAAGTCCTGGGTGACCTGGACGGGCCGGCGGGCCGGCGACAGAAGGTGGATGAGGACCTTCACACGCCCCTCGGCCACCGTCGGCGTATCGGCCTGTCCGAACATCTCCTGTAATTTTACGGCGAGAATCGGGACTTGGCCCGAAGCATAATCCAGGGGGATATGATGGCCGCTCGGAACAACCAGGGAGGCCGGGGCGCGCTTCTCAAGAAGGCGCTTCTGTTCCCGGGATAGCCGGGAAAGCATGGGAGGGAGGGTATCCCGTCCGGCAAGTTGATCACGGGTGCGGATGCCTGAAAGGAAGGGCAATAACCATTCTTCAGGGTTGGAAAGTAGATTCTCGTCGGACAGGTCCGGCCAGTGCTCTTCGGGGAAGGTCCGGCGCATCAGACTGACCCGGCCTTGGAGTTGCCTGGCTTCCTGGGTGAAGGGAATTGAAAGGTCAGCGGATCGTATGGCTGCACAGAGAATAAGGGCCGTTTCTTCATCCGAAGGATTTAAGGGTTTCATGGAAAGCATAAGCGAGCCCAGCCGTTCCTCCAGGGCCGAGATGATCCGTCCCTCCTTTTTATCCCAGACCACCCGCCGCAGCCATTCAATCCGAGCCCCCATTTCCTGTCGAATAATGGCCTCGGTAATCGGTTCGGCCAGATGCACCCGGCCCTCGGACCTTTGGCCGGCATCCACATGGGCAGCGATGATAAAAGGACTCCCGGCCAGGGGATCTCTTTCGGTGACCCGCACACCCGGCCCCCGGGTCAGGAGAAACCGCCCGGCGCCTTCTTCTCTTTTCTTGGCGATTCGATCGGGGTAGGTGTTTATCAGCAACCGGGGGATCATCGTCGGCTCTTTTTCTGCAACCGTTTTGGATTTAGGCTTCAGGGTTTTCATGAGCTCTTGCGAAACCCGATCAACGGCCCGCAAGGCCCATGGATCACCGCCCGGAGGGACTATTTTGTTTTTCCGCCATTCCCGAAGCATGTCGAGTCGCCCGCCGATGTCCGTCCCTTTTCTCGATTCTCTCCCGGCGGAGGCCCCCGGACGAAGGATATCCCGTTCCGAGAGGAGAGCGGCCAGATCGGCGCCCAGCCGGGGGCAGCCGAGTTCGGAAGATTTTGCCAGCAAGCGGCTGAGGCGGGGATGAAGGGGCAGATGGGCCATATCCCTGCCGATTTTGGTCAGGGTCCCCTCGGAGTCCAGAGCGCCCAGGTCCGTAAGGAGCCTCATGGCCTCTTCCCTGGCCGGGTTCGGTGGCGGATCGAGCCAGGACAGAGTCCCCGGGTCTTTGACCCCCCAGGCTGCCAGTTCAAGGACAAGGGAAGCCAGGTCCACAGAGAGTATCTCCGGTGGGCTATAGGGCAGCATGGACTGAAGGACATGGCGACTGTAAAGGCGATAACAAACGCCGGGACCCAGGCGGCCTGCCCGCCCTTTGCGTTGTTCTGCCGATGCACGGGAGATCGTGACGGTGAGGAGGCGGTTCATTCCTGTCCTGGGGTCATACTGAAGTCTCCGGGCCAGTCCGCTGTCGATGACCACACTAACCCCTTCGATGGTCAGGCTTGTTTCAGCGATGTTCGTTGCCAGGACCACCTTACGTTTTTGGGAAGGAAGAATAGCCCTTTCCTGTTCCTCAAAAGGCAGGTCCCCGTAAAGGGGATGAATGGCAAATTCTCCCTTTCTTCCCCCGGGCAGCTTATTCAGCGAATCAGCGGTCCTCAATATCTCTCCAGCGCCGGGGAGAAAAACGAGTAGGTCTCCCCCGGTTTCCCGGACAGCCTCGGCCACGGCCTCGGTAACCCTTTCATCCAGGGGTCTGTCGCCGTTTTGGGGGCAATATCGTTCTTCAACAGGAAAGGTCTGGCCCCCAGCGGAGATGATGGGCGCACTCCCCAGAAGATCGGCTATGGGGCCGCAGTTCATGGTGGCCGACATCACCAGGATTTTGAGATCTTGTCTAAGGCTTTTCCGGACATCGAGGCACAGGGCCAGGGCCAGGTCGGCTTGAAGGCTTCTTTCATGGAATTCATCGAAGATGACCATAGCCACGCTCTCGAGGGTGGGGTCTGAGGCTATGCGCCGGATGAGGATGCCCTCGGTGACCACCTCGATGCGGGTTTTGTCCGTCAGGCGGTTGTCAAACCGGATCGAATAGCCCAGGGTCTGGCCGATTTTTTCGCCGAGTCCCCGGGCCATCCAGCGCGCAGCCGAAACGGCAGCCAACCGGCGAGGTTCGAGCATGACAATCCGGCCTTTTTCCGGGGGGAAGATTTCAAGAAGGGCCGGCGGGACCCGGGTCGTTTTTCCGGATCCGGGCGGTGCCTGGAGAACCACGGCTGAATAGGAACGGATGGCTTCCTTCAACCCGGGAAGGATAGGATCAATGGGCAAGGATTTTTGGTGGAGCATAACTTTTACTCCGATTGGTCACAAGACCAGCCGGGCCTATCGAAAGTAAGGCCTCGAACTTATAGGTGAGCGTCGTCAGAGCGCCTCCATCTCGCGCATGGTGATTTCATCCATGGCCCGACTTTGGTAAAGGGGTCTGCCCACTCTTGATGAAACGCATCTATTCAGATCAGATCAGGAGGACTTTCCTGTATACCGATTGGTAATCGGCAGGCGCCAGTCCTTGCCAAAGGCCCGGGGGGAAATTTTGATGCCCGGAGGGCTCTGCCGGCGCTTGTATTCATTGCGATCCACCATACGAATAACCCTTTCCACCATTCCCGGTTCGAAGCCCCTTTGAACGATTTCATCCAGGGAACAGCTCTCTTCCACATAGGCCCCCAGGATGGGGTCCAATAGATCATAGGGCGGCAGGGAATCCGAATCCTTTTGATCGGGCCGCAGTTCTGCCGAGGGGGGTTTTTCCAAAACCCTTTGGGGGATCACTTCCTTTCCCTGGATTTGATTGCGATAAAGGCTTAAGGCATAGACCAGCGTTTTGTGGACGTCTTTTAACACGGCAAAGCCTCCGGCCGTATCCCCGTAAAGGGTGGAATAGCCCACCCCGGTTTCGCTTTTATTGCCCGTGGTCAAAACCAGCCAACCGAATTTATTGGACAGGCCCATGAGCAGGGTTCCCCGGATCCTGGGCTGGAGGTTCTCTTCGGTCAGGTCTTCGGGCAGGTCCTTAAAATGGGGTTTGAGGATCTCCAGATAGGCTTGAAAGACCGGTTCGATAGGAATGTTATGGAAATGGATCCCCAGATTCCGGGACAAAAGTTCGGCATCTTCCAGGCTGTGGGAAGAGGAATAACGGGTGGGCATGGCAACACCGTAAACCCGGTCCGGTCCCAGCGCATCGGCGGCAATAACAGCCGTCAGAGTGCTGTCGATACCCCCGGAAAGACCAACCACCACTTTGCTGAAACCGTTTTTCCGGCAATAATCTTTCGTGCCTAAGACCAGAGCCTGATACACTTCGGCCTCCTGGGATAATGGGGAGGCCTTTTGGGGGGGATGGGTTGTGGCACTTTGGCTTGTTTGGAATTCGGGGATCTTGATTTCCTGAATCTCGGCTCCGGGTTCCTGGGCTTGTTTGCGCCGGCGGGGGTCAAACAGGCGCCAGCGGAAGGCCTCTTTCAGGTCCAAATCAGCCACCAGGAGGTCTTCCACGAACTGCCCGGCCCGGGCGATCAGTTCCCCCTGGGGGTCAAAGATCATGCTTTGCCCGTCAAAGATCAATTCATCCTGGCCCCCTACCAGATTGCAGTATGCCAGGAAGGAGAGATCATCCGTGGCCCGGGTGGCCAGCATACGCTCCCGGTCCCGGCCCTTTCCCAGGTAATACGGGGAAGATGAGATATTGATCAACAACTGGGCACCGCCGATGCCGGCCTGGAAATGGGGGGGGCCAGTGGGATACCAGATGTCTTCACAGATGCTGACCCCGAAAAGGCCCTCCTGAAACCGAAAGACCGGGTTTTTTTGACCCACCTGAAAATAGCGGTTTTCATCAAAGACCCCGTAATTGGGCAGAAAATGCTTTGTGTAGACGGTGATCAATTGTCCGTCGGAAAAGACGGCCGCCCCGTTGTAGAGATCATCTTCGACCCACAGCCCGCCGATTATGGCTATCAAGCCTTTGGTGGCCGGGGCCATCTGAATTAACATCTCCTGGGCCGATTCCACGAAGTCCGGTTTAAGCAACAGGTCTTCCGGCGGATAACCGGTAATGGCCAGTTCCGGAAAGGCCACCAGACCGGCCCCCATTTCGCGGGCTTTTTCCAGCCCTTCCAGGATTTTCTTGCGGTTGCCGGATAAATCCCCCACGGTGGCGTTGATTTGGGCCAGGGCAATACGTAGAGCCATTGAATGATTCCTTTAACTGATAAATAAGACGATAATTACCAAGAAAAAGCTCCCGAATGTTTGAATCGTTAAATTCGGGGACTACACGCCCTCGTTCTGATAAATGAGCTAATGACTTAGCAGCGTCACGGGCCTGACGAACAATCGTTGCTGCATAATAAGTAGAATCTTTATCGATATATTCGGCAACTGCCTCAAGATCACACCAGGCAGTTGCAGTCCAAATCACCTTGCGAGCCATTTGGCCATTCTTTCTTCGACCTCTTCCTGACTTAAAATGTTGCCTTCCTCAATATCCTTCAGCCCACGTGAGATTTTTTCCCGTACATAGATATGATATTGAATATCTTCAAAAGACACGTCATCTGGAAGATATTCCAACATCTTTCGAATTTCTTCTTTTGCCGTATTCATTTTTACCTCCGAATGCCTATTTTTGCCATTGCCTCACTTCTTTCAGATAGAGGAAGGTAGATATTCCCCGGTAACCGCAGGCTCTCTATCAAGAACCTCTTCCAATCCTTGTTTGGCAGTAAGCAAATCTCTTTCGGCTATTTTAATCCATTGCTTTACGAGATGTTCAATAAGCTCAGTTTTATCCATAAAGAACCTGCCCGTATTTGTTGGCTGAATAGACGACCGTTCCGATCACGTCTTTTAACATTTCAAATTCCTAAAAAGAATAATTTTCTCCGGTGCGTAACCTGCAATAATTGCCTTAATAACCAGATCAATTTGTTCTTGAATTGTCATAAAGTCTCCTCAGGTGATCCACCTAAGATGATTTGGGTCGAGTTTTCGAGCCCTATAAGCATCTTTTGCTGCACCGCTTTCCCCCGCTCTTTAGTGAGAAGAGCGAAATTTATCAGGCAATTAGATTAAAATACCAAAACCATTTAATATTTCAAGTGAATTTTTTTGGGAAGCCGGGTTATTCAGAATAGTTGCCATGATAGAGGGAATACAAGAGCCGGAAACCCGGAGCGATTTTTTGCAAAGGGTCGGCCAGCAACTTGGCTAATTGGTCGGGAGTGAAAAAAACGCCGGTAGTGGCTTCTTCCAGGTTGAGATGGATAGGGGCATCGGTTCGGGCCATAAAAATGATTGGCCGATTAGGTATTATAAGAAAGCAGGGTATCTTAACACACACCCAATTGTTTTCCAACTAAAAAACAAATATCTTCAGGTTCATAAATACGTTTTAACTCGAACTGTCAATAGGTTATTGTGTCTTCATTCAAACACTAATTAAACGCATTCTTCAAAAAGGCAAATGACTCATCCAAAACTCTTTGGGGCTGTTCAAAGTGAACCAACATGCCGCATTCCTTCAATATTATAATGTGCCAACTTTTATTTTGATCGCTAATCGTGCTTTTAATATTTTCCGGATCAATGTTAGTATCGTTTTGTCCAAGGAAAACAAGTACAGGTTTTTTGATGGTATTAATATTATTTAAAATGCTATCAGTATCATCAAGCGCTGAGAATGTTGTTTCTTTGACAGCTTTCATGGTTAATTTCCAGTCTGGATGCTGTATCAGCCGCAAACGTTGTTTGAGGAATTCTTCGGCAAATGGATTCCATTTGTAAACAAGCGAATGAAAATAGGAATTGAAGCGGGCTTGATCAGTATAAGTAATGCCCATAGCGCTATCATAATGCTGTTTATATTGTTCCAACCAGCTTGCCGGGATAGAAGTTAAGCCCAGTGGAGATAATAAAATGAGAGAATGCACCAAAGCAGGTTCCTGAAGGGCAATCTTCAGTGCAATCGTTGCTCCGCTATTATGACCAATTAAAGCCACGTTCTTTAGCTTGAGTTTATTAATGAATTCAATTACTGTAGTTGCGTGAAAGTCAACAGAATACTGTACGATTGGTTTATCACTCTTACCATATCCGATCATGTCCAGCCCAAGCACTCGGAATCCTTTTTGGATAAATTTCGGATACAGCATAAGAAAATTATTTAAATCAGTGGAAACGCCGTGAAGAAAAATTACAGCAGCTCCGGCGCCTTCATCAAAATAGGCCATCTTCTGACCATTGATGGTTAAATGTTTTACGGCATACGGATATAAGACGTCTGCATAAGAAAGTGCTGTTTCATTCGCATAACAGCTCATTATTTGTTCCCCGCTGGAAATTAATCCAAATATCATTAGCGTGAATACAGCTAAGCAAAATGTTTTTATTTGCATTTATTTCCTCATTAATTCATTAATAAAATTAAATTATAACAGTAGTTATATAACATAAATAATATAATGTCAAGAAATAATATTAGATGGCGACAAAAAATATAATAATTTTAGTAAATCGAACTATCCGACAAGGCGGTGGTTGTGAACCTCCAAGTCCAAAAGCACGCATAAGTTGGTTAGGTTGGCGGTTTTATTTCGTGAGTTTGTTTAAAACCAATCCAGATTGATTGAATGCCCTCTATAACAAGCTTACAAATACTTTCGTCATCCTGAAAAATGGGTTTTGTTTCTTTTGCGCCTTCCGAACAGGCATTGTTAACCATACTGCACAATCCGTAAAGAAAGAACCAGACTATATAAAAAAATTTTTCATTATCTTCGTGAGAAAGATTTGCACCGGTAGATTTAATTTCACCAACTATACTGGCAAATCTTTTTTTAAAGTATGGGGAAACCAGGGAATGATTGCGTGTATCATGTAAAAAACGCCAGAGACGAATTTCCTTTTTCGCGAAAAGGACATTGCCGATACTGCGGTCGATGCCGACATGGCCGGTGTGTTTTTGTGTTTCATAAGAGATCAGTAAATTAAAAGCCTTTTCCGTAATTATTTCCTGCAAATCCTTCATTGATTTCAGATAAGAATAAATCGGCTGAGTGGAAGAATTTAACTGCCTGGCGATATTGCGAGCGGAGAGAGCATCCATTCCCTGTGAACGGACAACCTCAAAGGCTGCATCGATAATATCATTCTGAGAAAATCTTGTTTTCGGCGGCATAATGAAAATACTTTACTTCTCTCTAAAGGCAAGATCACTTCCGACTATATTAATCTGCTGAAATCCTGGAGGCATTCCCTCCGGGGCGTAGGCCCTACGGGCCGGATTATTCAGAATATTTTCCATGATAAAGGGAATACAAGAGCCGGAAACCCGGAGCGATTTTTTGGAGGGGATCGTTAAGGAATTGAGATAGTTGATCGGGGGAAAAATAATCACCGGTTGTGGCCTCCTCCAGATTGAGATGGATGGGATCATCGGTCCGGCCCTTAAAGAGGGTGGCGAATTCCCAGCCGGTTTCCGGGCAGGCCGGGTATTGAAGCACTTCGGTCAACTTTACCTGAAGCCCCAGTTCTTCCATCAATTCCCGCTGGGCCGTTTCCAAAGGCGATTCTCCGGGATCGGTATGTCCGGCCGCCGAAGAGTCCCAGTGCTCCGGGTATTGATCTTTATCAGGGGAGCGTTTCTGGAGATAGAGGTCCCCTCTGGAATTGAAGATGAAGATGTGAACGGAGCGGTGCCGCAAGGCCTTCTGATGGATTTCCCAGCGACTGGCCGTACCGATGACCTGATTGTTTTCGTCCACCACTTCCAGGGTTTCTGTTTTCGTGGATTCAATCATAGCTTATAAAATGATAGTTGCAAGATGCAAGTTTCAAGTGTGAAAAACCTTGAACCCTGTACCTTGAACCGTGAATCTGTTCTCATGTTTCGTTGCGCCCCCAAAGGCATGAGGGTTTAAGAAGGCTTTCCTGTTGCCTTTCCGGATAATTTATTTCATAGTATTTTTACAGAAAGATCGAAATTTAGGCAAGCATAAGTTGAAAAATAAATTTTTCGTAGACCCTCACAGACGGGCACAGACCTATATAAAGGGGAAAAACCATGATATCTGAAAATGCTCTTGAACTTTTGGAATTCCCTAAACTCCTGCGGGTTCTGGCTGAACAGGCCCATTGCCCGGCGACCCGGCAGGCCGTTTTGGATATCCGCCCTTTTGAAAGCCTGCCTCCTATTGTCCAAAGGCAGCGTCTGGTGGAAGAATTACGCAATATGAAGGCCGAGGGAAATCCTCTGGGCATTTATTCTTTTCATGATCTGAAATCCTTTCTGGACAGGGCCCGGCCCGAAGGGGCGGTACTGGAATCTTTTGAACTTTCCGCTTTTAACCCGCTGTTACGCATGGCCAGGGACATCCCCAAACAAGTCCGGGAAGCTGAATACTTTCCGGAATTAGAGATCCTGACCCGGGAATTAAGGGATTTCCCTGAACTGTTAACCTTTCTGGAAAGGGCCTTGGATCCGGAAGGCAACATCCTGGATCAGGCCTCTCCCTGGCTCATGGAATTACGGAGGGAGATCCGCCAGTTGGAGGCCCAGATTCGCAGGAAGCTGGAAGAGATCATTCGAGAGCCGCGGGTAGCCGCTTTTTTACAGGATGATTTTGTCACCCAGAGGTCCGGGAGGTGGGTTATCCCGGTGCGTATGGATTCCAAGACCCAGGTGCCGGGGGTAGTCCACGATGTCTCCCGGACCGGTGAAACAGCCTTTGTCGAACCATTGAATATCATCAGCCTGGCCAATCAAATGGAGAACCTGATGGCCGAACAAAAGGCCGAAGAGATCCGCATCCTCAGGGTACTCTCCACCATGATCCGCCAAAGGGCCGACGATCTGGAGGCCGATCAGGAGATACTGGTTCACCTGGATCTCCTCTCCTGCCTGGCCGATCTGGCCGACCGGCTGCATATGGAGCCTCCGGAAGTGCACGAAGGGGGCACGATCCGTTTGGTCAAGGCCCGCCATCCCCTTCTGGCCCTGTCTTTCGAACGAAAAGGGCCGGGGAAAGCGGTGGTCCCTTTGCATCTTGATTTAGGAGACCAAGAAACGGTAATGGTCATTACCGGGGTCAATGCCGGCGGGAAGACCATTGCCCTTAAGACCACCGGACTGCTTCTGCTTATGGCCTTGTCCGGCCTGCCGGTTCCGGCCGATTCAGCCTCCCGTTTTCCTTTGCTCCATGACCTCCTGGCCGACATCGGAGATGAACAATCCATTGAAAGCAGCCTGTCCACTTTTTCGGCACATATCTCCAGGATTACCGGGATATTGAGTCGGGCCAATGAAAAGACCTTGATCCTGATGGATGAACTGGGTACCAGTACGGATCCGGTGGAGGGGTCGGCTATCGCCTGTGCGGTGTTAAAAAATCTCCAGGACAAAGGGGCCCTGGTGCTGGCCACCACCCATCTGACGGAGATCAAGGGATTTGTTCATCGCACGGAGGGGATGGTCAATGCCTCCATGGAATTTGACCAAAAGACCCTGAGCCCTTTGTATCGGCTGCGGATGGGCGAGCCGGGACAATCCCATGCCCTTGAGATCGCCCGGCAGTACGGCCTGCCGGAACCGATCCTGGAAACGGCCTTAAAACTTTTATCCGGCAGGGAAGAAGGCTTTGAGCAATTGGTGGCCGACTTGAATCGAAAAAGGAGAGAATACGAAACAGGGCTTGAGGATTTGACCAGGCAACAGGAAGTCGTGGCTGAGGAAAGCCGTAAAGTAAACAGGCTCCTGACAGAGACCGAAGATCGCCAAAAAGAGATCCTGGCCAGGGCCTATCAGGAGGCCGCGGAAATTCTGGGTCAGACCAAAGGCAAGATGAATTTATGGCTGGAAGAGGTCAAAAAAAAAGACAAGGCCGATCGGCGCCAAGTCCTCCAAAAATTAAGGGAAGAAGAGCAATCCATTACTCAGAAACTAAGGGAAGCCAAAGGTCTGAGGGCGGACAGCCCGGCCATAGAGTCTCTCCATGAAGGCGATCATGTTTTTATCCGGTCCCTGGGCTGTGACGCCCTGGTATTGGCTGTTTTGTTGAAACAGAACCGTTTAAGGGTCCGGGCCGAGGGGAGGGAGATCGAGGTCTCTATGACAGACATCGGGTTCAAAGAAGGGTCTCCGAATATTGCCAAAAAGGCCATCTCCGGGGTGCTGGTCTCCCGGGAGGCGGCTCCTTCCCGTATCAACCTGATCGGCCAGCGGGTGGATGACGCCCTTCCTTTGATAGAACCTTTTTTAAACCATGCTTCTTTAGCCGGTCTGCCGGAAGTTTTTATCGTCCATGGGGTGGGCACCGGGGTTCTGGCCAGGGCGGTTCGGGAATATTTAACCGGACACCCTCTGGTGAAAGGTTTCAGAAAAGGGGACCGCCCGGAGGGCGGTGAAGGGGTTACCATAATTCGATTGGAATAATGGTTTGAGGTTAATGGGAAGTACAATTACAACTAATCAGGAGGAACTCAATTAATCCATCTTCAAATACACGCCGGGGCTGGGCCATTTTTTGGGTAGGATGCGCCGTTTTTGTCCTGTCTATGTTTTACCGGGTATCCACTACCGTTATCAGCCCGGACTTGATCAAGGACCTGAACCTGACTACCTCCCAGTTGGGCTTGTTATCTTCCGTATTTTTCTATGCCTTTGCTATCTGCCAGTTGCCCTTAGGGCTGGCCCTGGACCGTTTCGGTTCCCGGGTTGTAGTAACCCTCTTAAATATCCTTGGAGTGGCCGGGGCCTTGCTCTTTGCCCTGGCCCAGACTGTCGCCCAATGTGTTTGGGCCCGGGTCCTGATGGGAATCGGGATGAGCTGTAATCTTATGGGGGTCTTGACCCTCCTGGCCTATTGGTTTCCGGTCAACCGCTTTGCCTTTTTAAACGGCGTCATCGGTTCCATAGGGGTCTTGGGCAATCTCCTGGCGGCAACCCCCCTGGCCTTTCTGGCTCAAACCTTCGGATGGCGAAAGAGTTTTTTGTTATTTGCGGGGATCAACGTCCTTTTGTCAATAGGCTTTTTCCTGATTGTACGGGATCGCCCCCCTGACCGGCCGGCTTCAAATCAGACCAGAGGGAATCCCTTTAAAGGATTAAAAACCGTCTTAAGCTTTCCGGTTTTTTGGGGCATCGGCCTAAGTGCTTTCTTCCGTTACGGCTTTGTGATGGCCCTGCAAGGTTTGTGGGCCGGGCCCTATCTGGTAAACGGGTTAGGGGTGGATATCCTGACCGCTGGAAATGCCCTCATATTAATGGGGGCGGGCTTAATGATCGGGTTACCCCTCTTCGGCCGGATCAGCGATCATCTGATCCGATCCCGCAACAAGGTCATCATCCCCTCTCTTTGGGTGATGGCCTTATTGATCATGGCCCTGGTCTTTTTACCAAGGGGAATCCCGACGGTCTGGATTTATCTCTGGTTTCTGGCCATAGGTCTGGCCTCGGCCCCGGGACAGATTATGTATTCCCATATCAAGGAGCTGGTTCCTGCTGAGGTTATGGCCACGGCCATGACTGGGGTGAATCTATTTACCATGCTGGGTGCGGCTTTTCTCATGCAGGCCATGGGCCTGGTGGTCGAGGCCGGTCCTCAGGGTTTGAACCAGCCGGAGGCTTTTCGACCGGCCTGGTATCTGTGTGCGGCCGGAATAGGTTTGTCCGGGGTTATTTATCTGTTTATCCCGGACAGCCAGGTCTTAAAAAAATCCCAGGAATCATGAAATACGGTTCAAGGTTCAGGGTACAGGGTTCAAGATTTTTACGCTTGCATCTTGAAACATGAAACGTTGTCTCCAACTAAGCCCCGGCCCCCGACCCCTGATCCCTGAATGCTATTTTCGAATTAAGCCCTTAGAAAATTATCAGAACGGTTCCCTCTTCACCGATGGGAACAGGCTGGGGTCGGTATGGGGGATAAAGCGGGCGGCGCTGAAGCGGTTCATGAAATCCTGATTCACATTCATCTCAAGATAGGTGATCTTAGAGGCAATTCTTTTCACCTCTTCAATTTTTTGATAATCCAACAGCACATCGGCGGCCCCTTTCAGGGAGGTATTTCCCAGGGGGATATAGCGTTCCAAAGGCAGGTCCGGAAGGAGGCCCAAAATAATGGCCCGGCGGGGATCGATGTGATTGCCGAAGGCTCCGGCCACAAAAAACTGTTCGATGTCATTTAACGTAAAACCCACGGATTGGACCAGAGTGGTCAATATGGTATACATGGCCGCTTTGGAACGGAGCAGGATGTCGAGATCCACCTGGGTCAGAACAATGGGCTGCTGTGTGGCTGATTCCTCTTTGGGAATCAGCAGGTAAGCCGGTTGCCCCTCTATTTCAATCCATCGGTCGGTGGGCATCTTTCTGTTGAATTTTCCGCGGATATCCAGCAGGCCGGCCATAAACAGTTCAGCGGTCAGATCGATCAGACCGGAGCCGCAGATTCCTTTCGGGGGTCCTTGCCCGATTAAGGAATAGGAAAGGTTTTTGGTTAGAGGGTCGATCCGGACCTTTTCAATGGCCCCTTCCTCAGCCACCATACCCATTCGGGCCACTCCGCCTTCCAGTGCCGGCCCGGCAGCTCCGGCGCAGCCGATCAACCACTCGGCATTGCCGAAGACGACTTCGGCATTGGTTCCCACATCCACCAGCATAGAAAGGGCCTCTTGTTGATGCAGTCTGGAGTTCAAGATTCCGGCCAAAACATCTCCACCAAGATAACTGCCCACATTGGGGAAAACATAAACTATCCCCCGGGGGTGGAGGATTAATCCCAGGTCCTCAGCGGCCAGGGGGGCAACTGTATTCAGAACCGGGATATAGGGCTCCCGGCAGATCGAGGCCGGATTGAGCCCAAGGAAGAGATGGGTCATCGTGGTATTACCGGCCAGGGCCAGGGCGGTGACTTCCTGAGGAGCGATCCGGCAGGCTTTCCCCAGTTGTTTGAGGATTTGATTGATTTCATGGAGGACGCTGGCCTGCAATTCCTTGAGATGACCGGGAGATTCGGCCCAATGAATTCTGGTCAATATGTCGGCACCTAAACGGGTCTGAGGATTTTCACCGCTGGTCTCGGCTAATAATTTTCCTTGCGCCAGATCCCAAAGCTGATAGGCCATTCTGGTTGTACCCAGGTCAACGGCCAGACCGAAATTTCTCCGGCTGGTATCACCGTGTTCCAGGTTGAAGAGGGAGCACAAAGGAGGGGTCATGGCAATCGTAGCGGTAACCTGATATTCGGCTTCCCGAAGGAGGGAAACCCAGGCAGGGATTTGCCCGAAGGGGATGGCCAGGGATTCTATCCCGGTTTCATTTTTAATGTGTCTTTTCAATCGATCCAGCTCGGCAGTATTATCCTTTAGACTGGGGGGAGGTATCTTGAGGAATATTTTTTTGACTAACGGGGTTTTAGGATCCATTAACCGACTATCCATACCGACTTATCTCCGGCCTGCTGCAGGATTTTGTTGGAGACACTGCCCATGAAAAATTCCTGCGTTTTGGAAATCCCTCTCCGGCCTATCACAATGGTCCCATAGCCGCCTTTTTCCGCTTCTGAAAGGATGGCTTTGCCGATATCGGAACATTTCATACAAATTTTTCTTTTTATTTGAGATGGAGATAGTCCGGCTTCCAGGAGCATGGCCTGGCATTGATCCAGAAAAGGGGTTATCCTTTTTTCAACCTTTTCCCTGCCGATTGGAAAGGCCGAAAGGTTGGGAATGACCCTGGGGCCGGAAAGGGTGATCAATCCGGGCCAGACATACAGCAGAAGGATTTCTATGGCTTCTTCTGTACGGGAACCAAGGATGAAGGAGAGATGGTCTACGGCCCGTTTGGCGTTTTCAGATCCGTCGACGGCTACCAGTATTCTGGGGTTGATGATCCTTCCCCCAACCACCCAAACCGGTAAATCCCCGGCCCCTTGAATAACCTTGTTGGAAACACTGCCTAAAAAAACTTCAACGGCTTTGCTTAACCCGCGACGGCCGATGACAACGGCATCGTAAAGGCCTTTTTGAGCCTCAAACAAAATGTCACGGGCTACCCCGATCCGTTTTTCCCGGGCCCGAATCTGGACCCGGGATTCGGGCCAACCGGATTTAATTAACTTGTCTTTCGATTTTTTTAAGACCCCTTCAATGGCCTCCTGCTGCTTTTTCTTCCACTGGACGAGATATTTCTGGGCCATGGGATCCAGCAGGCCCTCTTCCTTGTAAATGGGAGGTATGGGTGGAAGGACATGGAACAAGATCAGGGTTACCTCCGGGCAGGATCGAAACAGATAGTTTACATAATCCAGGGCCATCAAGGAATTCCTGGAGCCGTCTATGGCCAGAAGCAGTTTTTTTTCCATCATGTCCTCCCGGTATCATCCCTCCGAAGATGCGTTTGAAAGGAGATTAACCCACATCAGGGGCAAAGGCAACCCAAAATTGTTTCAGGAGCCCCGCTGGTTTCAATCCTGTTTTTTTAAGTTTGCCTTTGAAAGGAAAAAGTATAAAATAATAAAATAAAACCATCCTCTATCTTTGACAAGTTCGTAATCATTGATGGATTTAAGGAGGTGTTCAATACTCATGACCGTAAAACTGCCCGAAGGAGAGATCCTGCGAAGAGCCATACAATGGATAAACGAACAGCAGGAGTTAATCCCCAAACCGGCCCTGATCGATCTCATTGAAGAGGCCGGCAAAAGGTTTGACCTGTCCCCGAAGGATAGTGATTTTCTGATTCGTTTTTTCACCGGAAAAACCGAATAGATTTAAGGTTTTTTCATACCTGAAACTTGCATCTTGCATCTTGAAACTTTATTTTCTTACCAAAGGAGTTGAAAACTATGCCCCTGATCCTCTCTGTTGTCGGTTATTCCAACAGCGGCAAGACGTCTTTGTTGGAGAAAGTAATCCCTATTCTGAAAGCCAAAGGTTATTCCGTGGGGGTGATTAAACATACCGGTCATGCGTTTTCCCTTGATCAATCAGGTAAGGATACGCATAAATTCGGAAAAGCCGGAGCCGATGGTGTGGTATTGATCGGATCCGGTCAAATCGGATATTTAGGAAAATTGGAAGAAACTGAGGCCATGCTTTTGGATAGGATTGAACAGTCTTTTTTTCACGACCGGGACATCATCCTGACCGAAGGGTTTAAACAAGGAGACAAACCCAAAATTGTGGTAATGACCAAAGGAAAAGAAGAACAACTTTTGCAGGAAATAAAAGGGAGTATTGTCGCCACGGTGGGGGAAAAGCCTGTCCGCTCCGATCTGCCCCATTTTAAACCGGATGATCCCGAAGGCCTGGTTCAAATTTTGGAAGACCGTTTTTTGAAAGACCGGACCAGGCCATCGATCCGGGTTATCCTGGATGGAAAGAATATCCCAATGAACCACTTTGTTCAGGAAATAGTCAAAAGCGGCCTTATGGGGATGCTTTCCCCTCTAAAAGGATTTAAGGATTCCCGGGCAATTGAGGTCAAGATACAGCTTCCGGATAAGGGTCAGCCTTTATGAAAAAACTCCGGGTGGCTTTACTGATAGGAGGCCTTTCCAATGAACGGGCGATTTCTCTTAAAAGTGGGGCTGAAGTCCAAAAGGCTTTGAATCCCGAGCGGTATGAGATCCTGATCTATGATTTAAAGGACAGCCTGCCCCGTCTGGTGGCCGATGCCCCCCGGATTGATGTGGCTTTGATCATCCTCCATGGCCGGTTTGGAGAAGACGGGACGGTCCAAGGGCTGTTGGAATTATTGGGTATTCCCTACCAGGGGTCCGGGGTCCTTGGCAGCGCCGTGGCCATGAACAAGCGTTTGACCAAGGCCTTGTACCGGCAGGAAGGTTTGCCCGTGGCCAGGGACCGGGTTGTCCGGCGAGGGGAGCGTCTGGTCATGGACCCGTTGGTCGAAGAACTGGGGTGGCCTGTTGTCGTGAAGCCCAACACCGAGGGGTCCAGTATCGGAATCCGGATGGCTAACACTTTGGACGAACTTTCAAAGGCCATTGAACAAGCCTTTGCCCTGGATAAGGAGGTCTTGCTCGAAGAATATATAAAAGGCCGGGAAATAACCGGCGGGATTCTGGGAAATCAGGTTCTCCAGGCCTTGCCCATTGTCGAGATCATTCCCTCCGCGGCCTATCAATTTTTTGATTACGAGGCCAAGTATAAGGAGATGGCCTCCAAAGAAATCTGTCCGGCCGAATTGCCGGAACAGGTCACCCGGCTGGCCCAGGAATATGCCCTGCGGGCCCATAAGGTCCTTGAGCTTCGGGGTTACAGCCGTACTGACATGATCGTCCGGGGGGAAGAAATAATTCTTTTGGAAACCAATACCATTCCCGGAATGACAGCGACCAGCCTCCTTCCCCAAGCGGCCCAGGCCGCAGGATTGACCTTCGGTGCCTTATTGGATCGGTTGATTGAATTGGCCTTAGAGAAATAAGATTACAAAACAAAAAAAGGAGATACTTTTTACAGTATCTCCTTTTTAGTTTTTCAAAACAAACCGAAGGGATTATTTTCCGGTAGCAGCCCCATGCAGCTTGACCTCAACTTTTTCATCCAGACCGGCATAGTATTCTCGGAGAATATCCAGCACCTCCTCGCGACCGAAATGTTCGGCAATCGGCGTGCCTTCGGACAGGCCCTTACGCAGTGCCGTACCGCTCAGCATGACGCGCTCTTTCTTGTCGTGGGGGCAGGTTCTCAAAGAAGCCATGCCGTCGCATTTGTAGCAGTAAAATGTCCAGTCGATCTTTAGCGGGGTGCAAAGCAAGGCTTTTCCGCCGGCCGGCTTGGGAATCTTGTCAAAAATGGTCTGGGCTTCAAACATGCCGTAGAAATCACCAACACCGGCATGGTCACGGCCGATAATCATCCTGGAGCACCCGTAATTTTGACGGAAGGTGGCATGAAGCAGGGCTTCACGGGGGCCGGCATAACGCATATCCAGCGGATAACCGCCCTGAAGGACCTTGTCT
>JACRBX010000318.1 GCA_016219225.1 Deltaproteobacteria bacterium | reverse complement strand
GTGCACCGGCAAGGTGGATATCCTGCATATCCTGAAGGCCTTTGAGGCCGGTGCCGACGCCATCATGGTCGGCGGCTGAGAAGTGGGAGACTGCCATTTCCTGGAAGGAAATCTCAGAGCCAAAGAAAGAGTCGCGCACACTAAACAGCTTCTGGATGAAGTCGGCCTGGATGGCCGCCGGTTGGAGATGTATCATATAGGGGCTTCCGACGCCCCCAACTGGGCCAGGGCCGTTCGGGAGATGACTGAACGGGCCAGGGAGTTAGGACCCAATCCGATCCGGAAAAAAATATTGGAAGGTCCCCCGGGGCCGAGGCCCTTGACGGTGGATGAAGTTCGCAACGTCACTCCGGCCTCCTGATTTTTCCCGGAGGGCCGTTCTCGTTTTTTAACCTTTTGCCTATAGCCTATTGCCTATAGCCTATAGCCTTGAACTCATAAGGAGTTCTTTATGATCGTTGCCGAGAGAAAACCCTTTGCCGAGATCGAGGCCATGCTGGCCCCTTATAAGAAGGTCCTGATCGCCGGATGTGGAACCTGTGTGGCGGTTTGTCTGGCTGGTGGAGAAAAAGAAGTGGGGCTCCTGGCTGCAGAGCTTTCCATAGCCTCCAAAATTAAAGGAAGGCCCCTGGCCATCAGCCAAGCCACTGTCGAACGTCAATGCGACCGTGAATTCTTAAGCGAATTGAAAGATCCGGTAGAAGAAAATGAGGCCATCCTTTCCCTGGCCTGCGGGGCCGGTATTCAGTTTCTGGCCGAGATCTATGACACCAAACCGGTTTTACCCGGAGTCAACACGACTTTTATCGGTGTTAACGAAGCCGTGGGTTTTTGGACCGAACGCTGTCGGGCCTGTCATGAATGTGTACTGGATCAGACCGGGGGCATTTGTCCGAAGACCGTTTGCGCCAAAGGCATTCTGAACGGCCCTTGTGGTGGAACCGTTCATGGGCAGTGCGAGGTGGATAGGGAAAAACCCTGCGCCTGGACCCTGATCTACAGACGTTTGGAAAAAACAGGCCGCCTGGATCTCATCCGAAAGGCCTTCGAACCCAGCCGCAACAGCTTAAGGATCACTCCAGCCTATCAAACCCATGCCGCCTATAAGAGGAGATTTGAAGCCCATGAGTAAATCTTTTCAGGAATCGCTGAAGACGGGAAAATTTTTAATCACCGTAGAACTGGATCCCCCCAAAGGGATTGAAATCGACAACCTGCTGAAGCAGGTACAGATCCTGAAGGATCGAGTGGACGGAATCAATCTAACCGACAATCGCGGCGGGATGATGCGTTTAGGGGCCTTACCGGCCTGTCTTCTGATCAAACAAGCCGGTGGTGAGCCTATCCTGAATATGGCCTGCCGGGATAAAAATCGCCTGGCCCTGGCCTCGGAAGCCCTCGGGGCCGGAGCCCTGGGCATCACCAATATCCTCTGCCTGACCGGTGACCATACAACTCATGGAGATCAGAAGGACGCCAAGCCGGTCTATGATCTGGACTCTGTTCAGGCCTTGAAAATGCTTCAGGGATTAATGGAAGGGAAAGATCTGGCCGGAAACCCTTTGGCAGGAAGTCCTCAATTTTGCCTGGGGGCGGTCGTTACCCCGGAAGCCGATCCCATGGAACCCCAGTTATTAAAGTTTACCAAAAAAGCGGCCATGGGCATTCCATTTTTCCAGACCCAGGCGGTCTTCAATCTTAACCGGCTGGCTGATTTCATAAAATTTGCCCGGCAATACGAAACCAAAATTATTGCCGGCCTTCGCCTTTTAAACTGGGAAGAAATCAGCCAATACCAGGACGGCTCCCTGCCCGGCGTGACCGTCCCGCTTCCTTTGATTGAAGAATTCCGTCAAGCCGGTGAAACCGATGGTCCCAGGAAAGCCCTGGAATGGACGGTTGCCCGGATCAAGGAGATCAAGGCTAAGAACTTGGGAGATGGGGTCCATATCATGGCCATTGGACAGGAGCATTTAATCCCGGAGATTTTAGATAAGGCCGGACTGTGAACGATTTTGGAATGCGGATTTCGGATTGCGGATTGCGGAATTTAAAGACATCAACCAGAAGCCATCATCCGAAAAGAAACAAGTTCGGAGTGTTGAGTTCGGAGTCAAAACCGGAGGCTATCCAATTCTTCACTCCGAACTCAATACTCCGAACTAATTACATAGGAGGGTTTTCTTGAGCATAAAACAAGGAACCAATGATCCAACCCGGAAAAAGGTGCTTATCATCGGCGGGGGCATTGCCGGCCTGTCCTGTGCCGGCCATTTAAGCAAACTCGGCCTTTCAGTCATCATTGCAGAAAAAAAGCATTTCATCGGCGGCCAGGCCCTGAATTTTTTTTGCAAGGCCACCGATACCTGTCAAAAATGCAACTATTGTCTGGTAGAAGAACGCCTTTCCGAGATAGTCCTTGATCCCCGGATAAAAATTTTGACCCGGGCCCGATTGGAGCAGGCCGAACCATTGAGCGGTGGGTCTTATGCCGTCTCCATCCGGCAAAGACCGGAATATATCGACCCTTCCCGTTGCAACAATTGCGGGATCTGTTACCAGTCCTGCCCGGCCGTGGAGGAAGGGGCCATCATCAAGGGTCTGACTTCTTCGGCCACCCATCCTATTTATGACATCGATGACCAGGCCTGTTTATATTTTAAAGATTCCCAGGCCCGGCTCTGCCAGGATACCTGCCCGGAAAAGGCCATCGATCTCGACCGTCAACCCCTTGACCATCACCTTCAGGTGGATGCTGTCGTTTTAGCAACCGGCTATACGCCTTTTGATCCTCTGGCCAAACCCGCTCTGGGATACGGCCGGATTCCTAACATCATTACCGCCATGGAATTGGAAAAAATGATCCGGATAGAAGGAGAAGTCTTACGTCCTTCGGATCAAAAACGCCCGGGCCGCCTGGCCTTTATCCAATGCATCGGCTCCCGGGACCGGGGACTGAACCACCTCTTCTGTTCCCGGGTTTGTTGCGGTTATGCCTTGCGCATGGGGGGAGCGATAAAGCATCGTTGGCCGGAAATTGGATCGTATGTCTTCTACATGGACATTCAAAATTTCGGTAAGGAATTTATTCCCCTTTACGAGAAAGCCAAAGAAACCTTGACCCTTATCCGGGGGATTCCCGGCAGCATCAACCCGGCACCCGGCGAACGGATTTCTTTAAGGTTCCAGGAGAACGGAGAAGGACCACCCCGCCAGGAACTATTTGATCTGCTGGTACTCTCCATCGGCCTGATGCCGGCTGAAGAAAATAAAACCTGGGCTGAGCAGTTTCAACTACCGATCGATGCAGACGGTTTTCTTACCCGGGAGAATCCCCTGGGGATTTTTACAGCCGGAACCATAACCGGCCCTATGGACATTGCCCAGTCCATTAGCCATGGAGGACAAGCGGCCCTCCAGGTGGCCCGGTATCTGGGGGTAAAAATGAAGTGAGCGATAGCCTTGGGGCATGAGGGTTTAGTTCGAAAATAGCATTCGTCTTCCAAGGAGCCTATTTTCATGCTTCGTGGTGCCATGCCCCAAAAGGCGGGGCATGGCGGTTTAATGTGAAAATAGAATAATGAATTTCGAATATCGAATATCGAATTATGAAGTTTCCCCCCCCTTCCTTCGACATTCGGTATTCGTTATTCGGTTCTTAGTAACAATTTTGCCCTTTGAAAAATTTGAAACTTTTACTTATAAATTCTGAACTTTCTTGCACGTCATTCCCGTGAAAACGGGAATCCAGGTGTTATGCCGAAACGAAAAGAACCTGACGGAGCGGTTATCGACGTTTTTTCAAAAAGCTAAACTGATACGGTTTTTCATGTTTCGTCCGTGCCCGCATCAGGCGAGCATGAGGACTTAGTTCGAAAATAACGTTCAGAGGTCGGGGATCAGGGGTCGGTGGCGACTTTTTACGACTCCATCAAAGCTAACGGAGCATTTATGTTACCTGAAAATAAGATCGGTGTTTTTATCTGTCACAAAGAAAAATGGATCAAGGAAGCCATAGACACTGATGAATTAAAGGCCATCGCTCAGGCCTTTCCCCAGGTCCAGGTTGTGGAAGATCTTTATCAGGATCAATGGGAAACCAGTGCCTCCAGATTATCTCATAAAATTTCCGAAAAAGGTCTTTCCCATCTTATTATCGCCAGTTGTCATTCGTCAAACTACCAGAATACCTTTAAGCAGGAATTGGGCAAATGGGGGCTGAGTCCGGACCAGGTCACTTTGGTCAATATGCTTCCCGAATATCTGGGCGTTCAAGTTGAACCCGAAGTGGTTCGGGAGCGATCCGCCCTGCTCTTAAAGCAGGCCATCCGGGGTAAAGAGATAGCAGAAGACCACCCCCTTGAAATAATCGCCACCGTAACCCGCCTCCTGGTTATAGGCGGAGATTTAATGGCCCTTCTGGCGGCCCAGGAGGGCTTAAATCTGGGCTATGAAGTAATGGTCCTGGTACCGGAAAAGACTACCGGCCAAGGAGGTTACCATAGCGGTTCCACACCTGAAAAAGATCAGGACCAATGGGAAATCCTTTCCAAACACCCCGGGGTTCGAGTGATCCATAAGGGCCGTCTGGTCGGCCTGTCGGGAAAGACCGGGGATTTCAAGATAGTTTTTCAAAACGGCCAGGATGAGCAATCCAGCCAATCGGTAGGGGCCATAATCGTGTCCTTGCCGGTCCGGGAAGATCCCAATTTCGCTCTTTACGACTTAACGCCGGGGCGAAAGGTTCTGTCTCTTTCCCAGTTAGAGGTCATGCTGGCTTCCAGGGCCTATCGTGAAAAAGTGTTGCCCGAAAATCAGTCCAGGGAGGTGGCCTTTCTTTTAGGTCTATCCTCAGAATCATCCCCCGGCGTGGTTCAAAGGGCCTTAACCAACGCCCGCCTGATCCAGGGCCTGATGGATAAACAGGTATATTTTCTTACCGGAAATATGAAGGTTGCCGGACCGGGCCTGGAACGGCTCTATACCCAGGTCAGGGAGGAAGGCATCCTCTTTTTTAGATTTGATCAAGGGCAGCCCCGGATTCTGGAGACCGGGAAGGGATTTACGATTACCTTCCAGGATGAAATACTCGGCCGCCCCCTTACGCTCCAGCCCGATCTCGTCATTGTTGATGAAACACTCCGGCCTCATCCTGAATTGAAAGGTATAGCCGATATCCTGGGGGTTTCCCTGGATGCCGCCGGATTTATGGTTCCGGATAAGGTCTATGCCCTTCCGGTCCGGACTCCCCGAAAGGGGATATTCGTAGTAGGCGGGAGTCGCCGGCCGGTTACCGATAACGAGGATTCCCTTTCGGAGATTCATGAGGCTATTCTATCGGCGGCCGATGTGATTGGAAAAGGAACTCAGGAATGCGAAGCCCCCCGGGTTGAAATCGACCGGAAGAAATGCACTATTTGCCTGACTTGTGTCCGTTCCTGTCCGCATCAGGCCCTTAATTTCCTATATCGCCGCCCTCAAATCTCCGCCCTGGCTTGCCAGGTCTGCGGTATATGTGCTTCCGAATGCCCCATGGATGCCATCCAGATTAAGCATTATCGGGACCGGACGGTTATTAATGAAGTCGCCGCCTTTTTTGACAAAAGGAAATTCGAGGCCATAACCCCACAAGTTGTGGTTTTTTGTTGCAAAAACTCGGCTGACAAGACTTTGCAGCAGGCCCTTCTCTACCGGGAGCCCCTGCCTATCGGTTTTGAATTTATCCGGGTACCTTGTGCCGGAAAAATCGACCCCGAATACATCCTTCAGGCCTTTAAGGAAGGGGCAGATGGGGTCCTGATCCTGGTCTGTCCCATGGAAGCCTGCCAATCCTTTGAAGGAAACAAGAGGGCCTTGGAACGAGTCCAGTTCCTTCATGAGGTCCTTCCGGAAATAGGGCTGGAACCTGAACGGATCCAATTTGAGACCATAGCACCCGGTATGGGTCCTCAATTCCTCAAGGTCTGTTATCAAATGGAAGATCGATTTCGGAAATTAGGGGTCAGCCCAGTGCGCCGGAGCCTGGGAATCCAGCGGATTTATGAAAAATTCACCTTCCCCGTAAATTCGACAACTTTTCAAATTTGAAACGATTTTTCTATTGCAAAATAAAAATTAATTGTTATATTTTATTATAATATTCGGGATTTTGGCATTTAGGGAATGACAATAAAGGCATCACCATTATATAAATTTTTTATCCTATAATAACTCTGTTTTACAGCGCTTGTTTGCAAGAAAACGGCTTCGCCTTTGGTTTATAAGAAATGGTCACCTGTTATCATCTGGCCCTTCGCTTATCCTCCAGGTAGTGCATTCCCCTTTTAACAATTAAGGATTCCCGACCGAAATTTATATTCGGGGCTCCTTGATATTACCTTGACAACTGCTCCCGTAGATTAAATTTAATATATTGATTTAATTATAATAATACAGAAAAAAGCCCATCGTTGATTTAAGGAGTCATAATGGAAACCTCTGAACCGGTTATAAAAGAAATAGACCTTTCTTTTCTCAATGAAGTAGAAAACGAAAGCCAAATCAAAGTCTCGGCCTGTTTTCAATGCCGCAAGTGCTCTAACGGCTGTCCCATGACCTTTGCCATGGATTATCACCCTTATCAAGTGGTTCGATTCGTCAACCTGGGCCTTAAGGAGCGGCTGATCGATTCCAAAACGATTTGGCTTTGCTCCTCCTGCCACACCTGTGTAACCCGCTGCCCTAATGAGATCGATATCCCGAAACTGATGGACTACCTGAAGGGGAAAGTCAGTACCGGTGCGGGCCAGGCGGCCGAGAAAAACGTCGAACTTTTTCACCGGGAGTTTCTTAAAAGCGTCAAAGCCCATGGCCGGGTTTTCGAAGGGGGATTGATGCGGGGTTATATGATCCGCTCAGGACAGATGTGGCAGCCCCGGAAGGTGATGGACAATGCCCTGTTAGGCCTTAAAATGTTTAAAAAAGGGCGGCTCAAACTCACCCCTACCCGCATCAAAGGCCTTAACAAGGTCCAGAAAATGTTCCAGAGGCATTGGCAATGAATCAGGCCGCAGCCATAAAAGTTTCGTACTACCCGGGGTGCTCGCTCGAATCGACTGCCAGCGACTACAACGCCTCAATCCAGGCTTTGACCGGGATGCTCGGTATCGAGCTGTCTGAAGTGGAGGACTGGAACTGCTGCGGTTCCACCTCGGCCCACAGTTTGAGCCCGGAACTTTCCCTGGTGCTATCGGCCAGAAATGTGGTCCGGGCCGAAGCTGCCGGCCGGGACTTGATCGTACCCTGCTCCCTGTGTTTCAACCGTCTGAAAACAGCCGAAAAGGCCCTCCGTCAAGGAACGGTGTCCGAGTATAACTTCTCCGGCAGCATCCAGGTTCGGGACATTCTGGAATTTTTTTCCTCGTCCGAAGTCCTGGATCGTTTTGTGGATATGATCAATAAACCTTTAAGGGGCTTGAAAGCCCTCTGCTATTACGGATGTCAGGGGAACCGGCCTCCACAGATTATCGGTAGGACCGACTGCGAAAACCCGATGGATATGGACCGGTTGGTAGAAGCCTGCGGCGCCACGGCCGTAGATTGGCCCTTCAAGACCGATTGCTGCGGTGCCTCTCATGCCGTTGCCCGGCAGGATGTGGTTTATGAACTGGTCGGTCGTCTCTTTGACCGGGCTGTAGCCCAGGGCGCCGATTGTTTTGTCGTTTCCTGTCAGATGTGCCAGGCCAATCTGGATATGTATCAGGAAAAGATCAGCCAGGCCCGTGGCCAGAAGTACCAGATTCCGGTGTTCTACTTTACGGAACTGATGGGATTGGCCCTTGGCCATCCGGATGTTTCCAAGTGGCTCTCCCGACATTTCGTTGATCCCAGCCCCTTGCTTAATCAGTTGGAGTTATTATGAAACAAATAAATACCCCCCAAAACCCCCTGGGGTCTGTTTTAGTCGTCGGTGGGGGAATCGCCGGAATGCAATCGGCCCTGGACCTGGCCGGAGCCGGTTTCTTCGTCTACCTCCTCGACCGCAATCCGTCCATAGGCGGAATCATGGCTCGCCTGGATAAGACCTTCCCGACCAACGATTGTTCCACCTGCATGATCTCTCCACGGCTGGTCGAGGTGGCCGGCCATCCGGCCATCCAGGTCATCACCCTGGCCGAGTTGATTGATCTTAACGGACAACCGGGTCGGTTTACCGCCCGGATCCTGAAACACCCCCGTTATGTGGACGAAGAGAAGTGTGTCGGTTGTGGGGTCTGCGCGGAGAAGTGTCCCAAAAAGGTCAGCGACCCTTTTAACGAAAACCTGGGACAGCGAAAGGCCATCTTCCTCGACTACCCTCAAGCCATTCCCCTGGTCTTTACCATCGACCGGGAGAACTGTATCTACTTCCAGAAGGGCAAGTGCCGGGCCTGTGAAAAGTTTTGCGAGAACAAGGCCATCGATTTTAACCAGGAGCCCAAAGAGATCAATCTTGAAGTGGGCGCGGTACTTTTGTCTCCGGGCTTCACCCCCTTTGATGCCGAGCGCAAACCGGAGCTGGGTTTTGGACGCTACGAGGATGTCGTCACCTCCATCCAGTTCGAACGTATTCTGGCCGCAGCCGGCCCTTTTGGAGGGCATGTCAAACGCCTTTCGGACGGGAAGGAACCCCAAAAAATCGCCTGGATTCAGTGTGTCGGTTCCCGGGACGCCTGCCTGGGCAACGATTACTGCTCTTCCGTCTGCTGTATGCAGGCCACCAAACAGGCCATCATCGCCAAGGAGCATTTCCCGGATATAGAGCCCACTATATTTTTTATCGACCTCCGGGCCCAGGGTAAGGGCTTTGATCAATATTATGAACGGGCCAAATCCGAACACGGGGTGCGCTACGTACGATCCATGATTTCCCGGGTGATCGAACAGCCCCTGACTAAGCAGCTCGAAGTACAATATTTCGATGAGGCCGATCACCTTCAGGTTGAGGTCTTTGATCTGGTTGTTTTGTCCGTAGGTCTTGAACCCCACCAGGAAGGCCTTTCGCTGGCCCGGAAACTGGGCCTGGATCTGGACGCCTTCGGCTTTGCAGCCCGTAAGGAAATCAATCCCCTGATTACCAATCTCCCGGGAATCTACGTGGCCGGCGTCTTCAACGGCCCCAAGGATATCCCAGAATCGGTCACCCAGGCCTCGGGTGCTGCCGGACAGGTGGGCGAGCT
>JACRBX010000317.1 GCA_016219225.1 Deltaproteobacteria bacterium | reverse complement strand
TTGGCAGAAAACAATTTGACCTCTTACGGCCATCTTTGCGAGAAAAACGGCTTTGTTTCCCATTGGAATTCTTGTTATTTAAATAAGGCCAAACCGAATGCTTATTATCTTGATCGATTGGGAATGGCTTACCGCTATAAATTGCCGACTTTTCGTTTGAATTATCCCGAGTATGGCCTAGATGCCGAGGCCAGGAAACAAATTGCTTGTTTTGCCGACAATAAAGTTATCTGCTCCTCGGCTCAAAGCTGTTCCGGATCAGTCGACTCAAAAGGATGTTGTTCTGGAATTTGCCAAAGCAACTTACCTCAAGACTAGGCGAAGAAAAGAAAGAAAAAGACTGTTGGCCGAAGTGACCACGACCCATACAAAAGCATAGCCCTGCAACAAAACTGCTCATTATTCATCCGGATGCGGTTTGGCCAGAAAGGCCTGTTTGGCGTTTTGGTCAAAACCCGCCGATTCATAGAAGCGGTAGGTGGATTCATCCTTTCGACCCGTGAGCAACATGACCTTATAACAGCCTTTGGACCAGGCATAATTGAGGGCATGATGCAAAACGGCCTTTCCATGCCCGCGCCTTCGGTAGTTCTTATGGGTCACCACATTCTCGATCAGGCCGTAAGGCCGGCCGCCCCGGGTCAGGTTGGGGATAATACAAAGCACACATGAGGCGACCAGATCGCCGTTGGTGAAGACACCGAAGATCTTGTGGTTCTCATCTTTCCGGATCTGTTCCCAAACCGCCGTCAAAACATCCTCGGGGGGTAATGGATTATCTGCCTCGTGGAGATGTTCGTAAAGTTGCAGAAGTTGGCTCAATTCCGATGGCTTAAGCTCCCTGATTTCCATATCCGTTTCGCCTCCAAAATTCCTGGGCAATGACTCCACACCTTCTCCACCTTCTTATTGAACCATAGTCCGCAATTGTGAAAAAGAAAAGGGAAATATCCTGGGCACCTGACCTATGGAAAACTACATATCTACCCCAGCTCAAAATACATAGTTTTACGGATTTTCAAAACCATTTTTTTCCATGATAATCCGGCCCGAATCAAAAAAGGGAGAGATTTCTTCAGGTCAGGGGTAGAAGGGGCCGTCCTGGAAAATAAGGTCGTTGGCTGTTAACTCTCAAATGAAAGGAGAGAAAAAGGATGCCGAATATCGATGATTTTATCAGGCCGAAGGAATGGGTTTCTGATTTCGTATCGGATCTCGGCCGGGTGCTCAGGCGGTGGGGGGATGAAAGATATCTGCCCATTAGGCAGCAGATCGATGAGGACTGGCGGGAGCATAAACTGGTTGAGCCAATCATGAAGGAGGTTTTGGTTGATCTGGGCATTAATGCCGCTTTCTTTCCGGCCGAGGCCGGGGGGACGGACATGCCGGAACCTATGGCCCTGACCAGTGTTATTTGTGAGGAGCTGGCCAGGATCGACTCGGGATTGTGTACAGCCTGTATCTGTTCGATCTGGGGTTTAATGCCTATCCTGCTCAAACCCCACCGGAACATGGAGTTGTGTCTGGAATTCGGACCAAAATTTTGCGGCGAGGAACTATACGTCGGCTGCCATGCCATGACGGAACCCTCGAGCGGGGCCGATATAGAAAATATCGGCCGGATGAAAGGCAAAACCATCCAGACCACGGCCCAGCTCGATGGCGATGAATGGGTCATCAACGGACATAAGATATGGCCCACCAACTCAGGCAAGGTGGGGGATCTTTACATTGTGGTCTGTTCCACGAAAAAAGGATCTTCGGATCCAAATGATTTCGCCCTGATCCTGGTCCCGGCCGATTCCCCGGGGGTCTCGGTCGGTAATCCCTACCAGAAGTGCGGTATGAATGCCGATATGAACACCGATGTCTGGTTCGATCATGTCCGGGTGCCCAAAAGATACCGGCTCCATGGTCCCGGAGACGATCTCAAGTACTGGAGGCGGGCCATCACCATGGGCAATATCGGTTCTACGGCCATGTGTGTCGGCATCATGAAAAACGTTTATGAAATCATCAAAAAATGGACCTCGGAAAGGGTGATCGCCGGCAAACCCCTCAAGGAGCATAGCCTGGTGGCCGATATGCTTTCAGAAATAGCCATAAGCCTCGAATCCACTTCGGCCTGGATGTGGGCCTACACCAGGGAACTGGACCATCCGGAGATCTACGGCTGGGACCCCTGGGATGAACGGTTTCTGCTCAAAACCAGGGGATTGGCCTTGTATGCCAACAATGTCGTAGAACGGGCCTGCAGCCGGGCCATGGATTTCATGGGTTCCTACGGCTATGCCCGGGAGTTTGATATCGAAAAGCACTGGCGCGATCAAAAGGTCATCGGACTCTGGATGGGCGGGAAAGGGTTAAAGACCCTGGAAAACGCCCGCTATTGGTATGAGATAGAGAGCCTGTAACGATGCAAGCCCTTTGTTAATGGTCTTATATATTGAACAGACATTCCATTACTTCTATGAGAATCTTAACGACTGGACTCCGGCTTTCGCCGGAGTGACGAAAAGAGGGCGGGTTTTCCCGTCATTCCGGCAAAAGCCGGAATCCAGGGTCCTAAAAAATAAATGAGCGTGAACATATCACTTTAAAACTCATCTAAAAATTGCCACAAAAAAAATTAAAGGAGGACAGACCATGGCCCTTTATCCCTCGCAGGAATGGTGTGACGAATGGAAAAATGCCTTGAACAACGATGCGGCCGTTGCCGAAACCGGAAAGAACTGGGGAGTGGATTTTAACGGAAACTGGATATTTCAGATAGAACCGGGCGGCGGCCTGGAAAAAACCGTTTATCTCTACCTTGAGGCGGCCTCCGGTAAATGTTCGGATGCCCAAATCCTTGAGGACCCTTCTTCAAAAGCCCCCGGTTTCTTTGTGATCGGTTCCTATAGCGACTTCAAGCCGGTGGTTAAAGGGGAGAAGGACTTCATCGAAGGGGTGGTCAAAGGCAGCTTCAAACTCAAGGGGGATATGTCCAAGATTATGCGAAATGCCAAATTTATCCGGGCCGTGGCCAACTCCATCAGTTCCTTTAAGAACGAATATCTTGGGGATTAAGGATCGCTTCGCTAAAAACACTGGATTCCGGCTTTCGCCGGAATGACGTAATGCGGGTTTCGGCGATTTTTTACGAATTCATC